>JAUWYH010000004.1 GCA_030615975.1 Candidatus Aminicenantota bacterium | reverse complement strand
AAGCAAACAAAAGAGAAGCCAAAAAGCGAAAAAGTCGATTCGAAAAAAAACAAGAAGAGCGATCACTCGCCTTCTACAGATTAATTATCATTTCTATTGCCTTAACTCCCCGACTCTCTAACTCAACAAAATACTACATGGATTCAAAGCAAAGCACAAATAGCACAGAATCATGTAGGACTTCAGGGAAAGCATCTCTTTTTCCGTGATAAAAAAATGCTTACTGTGTCAGGGAATTTTTTGACAAGTTTCTCTTTTGGGAATAAAATTATAAAGATGAAGATTGTTGTTCGAGCTCCGAACTGGATTGGAGATTCCGTGCTTTCTCTTCCTTGTTTGGAAAGTCTAAGCAAAAATTTTCCCACAGCCCAAATATGGATCTCTGCCAAAGAATGGGTAAAAGATCTCTTTATCTCATGTGACTTCATTGAAGGAGTCATTCCTCTTCCAGATCAAAACGATTTTATAGGCCTGAGGAATTCAGCAAAAAAAATAAAAGGGTTCCATTTTGATATAGGACTTCTCCTCCCAAACTCATTCTCTTCTGCTCTTGTTTTCTATCTGGCTAAAATTCCTCAAAGGTGGGGCTATCAAAGTGATGGACGAGGCCTCCTTTTAACCAAAGGAGTTGCTCTAAAGAATCAAGACAACATTATCCATCAAGTTCATTATTACCTAGACCTTATCAAAGGATTGGGCTTCCAAACGAATCCTCCTGAAATAAACCTGCCTATATCAGAAGAAGAAAAGAAAAAAGCCAAGGAATTCCTTCAAGCTTTGAATGTTGACTTTAAGAAACCCCTTATCGTTTTTAATCCCGGTGCTGCCTATGGTCCTTCCAAAAGATGGCCAGCTCAAAAGTACGCAGAACTTGCTCTTTTGTTCCAAGAACGAAAAGAGGCCATAGTTCTCATTATCGGATCTTCGGATGAAGTCGAAGTGGCCGAATTTATCTCCTCTCTCTTAACAAAAAAACCTTTAAACCTTGCCGGAAAAACAAACCTACGCCTCCTCGCGGGCCTCATCAGCTATGCCTCTCTTTACGTCTCTAACGATTCAGGGACTATGCATATAGCAAATGCCTTAAAGATCCCGGTTGTTGCTCTTTTTGGTCCAACCGTCCCCCGCCAAACAGGTCCTTTTCAGCAGCCAGCAACAGTCATCAAGAAAGAAGTTCCTTGTGGACCCTGCAACTATCGAGAATGCCCTTTTGATCACAGGTGTATGACGAAGATTTACCCAGAGGAAGTTTACGAGGCTGGTCAAAAATTTTTAGGATGAAAAAAAGAGTCGTGTTTCTCGATAGAGACGGAACCATCAACAGAGATGTAGGCTATCCTAACTCTTACAAATTGATAGAAATTTTCCCATATAGCTTTGAAGCTGTGAGAAAAATCAACGAGGCAGGATTATTAGCGGTGATTGTCACAAATCAATCGGGAGTAGGACGGGGGCTTATTGTGGAGGAAAATCTCAAGGATATTCACCGCAAATTGAAAGCAGCCTTTGCTAAACACAAGGCTCACTTTGACGGGATCTATTACTGTCCCCATTATCTTTTCTCCTCCACAACTGAATACAGAAAAAATTGCTCTTGCCGCAAGCCTTTCCCAGGGATGGCTCTCCAGGCCGCCACCGATCTTAATCTTGATATAAAAAAATCTTATATGGTGGGAGATAAAGTGGATGATATTCTCTTTGGCTTGAATATCAATGCTCAACCCATTCTTGTTCTCACAGGTTTTGGGCTTGAATCACTTGCCAAACTCAAGGAAAGAGGCATAAGTCCAGCTTATATTGCTTCTAACTTACTGGATGCTGTAAATTGGATTTTGCAAAAAGAAAAACAGGAGAATTATTCTACAGACAAAAAATCCTCTTGAGAAACCTTTAAATCACAATCATGATTAGATTCGATGATATCTTAGAAAAAATATCCTCTTCTTATGAGGAGAAGGATATTACTCTCCTCAAAAAAGCCTATGTCTTCGCCGCTCAAGCCCATAAAGGCCAAATCCGCCGTTCGGGAGAACCCTATCTCAGTCATTCGCTTGAAGTCACTAATATGCTAGCAGACATGAAATTGGATAAAACAACTTTGGCCGCAGGTCTGCTCCACGATGTTTTAGAAGACACGGAGGTAACAAGCTTAGAACTTCAACAGGAATTCGGTAAAGAGATAACTCATTTGGTTGAAGGAACGACCAAGATCAGTCGAGTTCAAGAGTCATCCCCTGAAACGAGACAAGCAGAAAGCATACGGAAAATCATCTTGGCTATGACCGACGACCTTAGAGTTATCTTTATCAAGCTCGCCGACAGAATCCACAATTTAAAAACCTTAAAGTTTCTTCCCGAGGACAAACAAAAACAAATCGCCAAGGAAACCTTAGAGATATACGCTCCTATTGCCAACAGGCTTGGTATGGGACGTATAAAGGCCGAATTGGAAGATCTTTCCTTTCGTTATGTCGATCCAGAAAATTTTTTCCAAATATCCTCCTTGGTTGAGCCGCTAAGAAAGAGAGCCGAAAGAGAGCTCAAGAAAATCAAGAAGAGCCTTGTAGATTTAATGAAGGAAAATAAAACTCCCGCAGAAATACAGTATCGCCTAAAACGACATTACAGCATTCACAATAAGATGAACCGCCAAAACATAGACTTTGAGCAAGTCTATGATTTTATGGCTTTAAGACTCATTTCCAACTCTGTAAAAAATTGCTATTCTGCTCTTGGCATTATACACCAGAAATGGCCTCATCTTCCTCATCGGTTTCGAGATTTCATCGCCATGCCCAAGCTTAATCTCTATCAGGCTCTCCACACAACTATTATCACGGAAAAAAAACAGACTATTGAAATTCAAATCCGAACCCATGATATGCACAATTTGGCTAAAAACGGCATTGCTGCCCACTGGAAATACAAGGAAGCAGACTCGCGGTCGATCATGAAAGAGGATAAAAGGCTCCTTTGGCTGAGAGAAATGGTCGATCTTTACAAAGAACAAAAAAACCCCCGGCAATTCCTTAAGAGCTTGAAAACCGACCTCATTCCCGAAGAGGTTTATGTCTTCACTCCGAAGGGAAAGGTTATCACTCTCCCTTTGGGGGCCTCGGCTTTGGACTTTGCCTTCAAGATTCACTCTGAAATAGGCCTCCATGCGACTGGAGTTAAAATCAACGGCAGGATTGCTCCTTTGAAGAAAATCTTGAAGCCTGGGGATATCGTGGAAATTATGACTTCTCCTGAAAAAAAACCGAGTCGCGAATGGCTGAACATCACTTCCACTTCTACTGCCAGACATCACCTCAAACACTGGCTCAACTTACAAGACAAAATAAAAAACATTACTCTTGGAAAAAAACTGTGGGAAAAAGAATTAAAGAAGTATTCCCTTTCTCCTGAGCTGCTAACAGAAGAAAATCTCTTTAGCAATTTGCGAATGGTGACGACTTTCAGGATGAAAAAAATTGAAGATTTTTATGCCCTTATTGGATTCGGGAAAATCGTGCTGAATAAGAAACTGATGGAAAAGATTTTCGCCACTGAAAAAGTTGTACAAAAAAAGGTAACTCTTCTTAAGAAAGTCGTGACAAAGGTGACAAAAAAACCAGAGCCAGCGATTCAAGTTCAAGATTCAGGCGGGAGTATTCTCGCCTTAGCTAAATGCTGTTCTCCTATCAAAGGAGAACCCATAATAGGATACATCACTTCAGGAAAAGGGGTAACGGTTCATTCTCTGCGCTGTCCTTTGATTTTGAAGGAAATCTTAGACACTCAGCGTATGGTGGAGGTCTCATGGGACAAATCCACAGAAGGGCCTTTCAAGGGAAACCTTCTGATCAAAGGCGCCGACTCTCCCGGAGTTCTGGCTAAGCTTACCTCAGTTATTGCTCAATCAGATGGGAACATCACTAAGGCCGAAGTGGTAACTTTCGCTGACAAAAAAGCTCAAATCAAACTATCCCTTACTATTCGGAACATCAATCATCTCGAAACTATAGTAAAAAAAATTTCAAGAATAAAAGAAATCTCCTCAGTAGAGAGAGTCTGATTTCAGCTAAATAGCCTTAATCACTTTCCCAGAACGAAGGCATCTCGTGCAAACCCAAATATGCTTAACTCCCGTGTTTGTCTTTGCCTTAACTCTCTGCAAATTAGGCTTCCATTTTTTTTTAGAGGCCTTATGGGAATGACTAATGGTCTGCCCAAAGATAGGCCCTTTTCCGCATATTTCACAAACTTTTGCCATTTTTTGTGCTCAAGGAGCATGTTTATACCACATTTTGTAAAGATTGCCAAATAATTATTAGACCTTTTACTCCTCACTTTCTACAGTCTACGTTCCTCTATTGCAGGTTTTTTCTTCTTTTAAAGGCATCCAGGGTATTCCTCATGAGCAGGGCAACCGTGAGAGGCCCTACCCCTCGTGGAACAGGAGTGAGGTATTCTGCCTTTTCTATAACCAATGGATGGACATCACCGATAAGAGTATACCCTTTTTCATTAATATCTTTTTCTCTTTTTTCATCTTTTCCAAAGAGACTCTCCATTTTCTCCCTGTCTGTTAGATAATTCATGCCTACATCAACTACTGTTGCACCTTCTTTTATAAACTCAGGAGTTACAAATGCACCGCGGCCCATTGCTGCTACAAGGATGTCTGCTTCTGCTGCCACTTGGGAAAGATTTTTTGTTCGGGAGTGGCAGATGGTCACTGTTCCATTCTCATTAGTCATCATTGCCGCCAACGGCTTTCCAACGATGAGGCTTCTTCCTATGATCACAACCCTTTTTCCTTCAATCGAAATTTCTCGATTTTTTAAAAGCTCAATAATGCCCAAGGGGGTGCAAGGCTTCAACCCTATCTGATTCATCAATAAATTTCCCAAATTATATGGATGAAACCCGTCTACATCTTTCTCTGGCAGAATAGAGTTTATTATTTCATAAGGATCTAGGGAAGAAGGCAGAGGCAACTGAACTAGGATCCCGTCAATATCCTCTCTTTGGTTTAAAGTTTCAATTTTCGATTTTAAAGCGGAAGGATTTATATCTGCAGGCAAATTTAAGATCTCTGAATGGATCCCCATTTCAAAACAGCTTCTCTCTTTGATCCTTAAATACACCTGAGAGGCTTTGTTTTTACCGACCAAAATTCCCACCAAGCCTGGTTTTTGATTCTTTTTTTTTAAACAATAAGAGACTTCCTTTTTCACCTTTTCTTTTATCTCTTTTGCAAGGGTTTTGCCTTCAAGCCAGATGCCCATAATAGACCTCCTTTGTCATTTTCTTCTGCATTATACAAGTGTCCCCTTTTTATAACAACAGAAATCCTTTTCTTTGCCTTTCCTTCTCCTTTATTGAAACATCTCAATTTGGTATGAAAATTGCATGTTGGATTTTGTTAACTTGACGAAATTCTGAAAAAGAGGTAATTTAAAGACTGTGGTTTTTATATGAATAAACGATTCACTCCGTTCATTTTGCTCGCTGCATTCATTCTGGTCTCTTTTTTTGGATGCCGCCGCCCGCTCGCAGAAAGCCAACTGCATTTTGGCATCGAGGCCGCCCAAAAGGATTTATGGGATGAAGCAATCTTTCGCTGGAAAAAAGTTCTTCTTTCCAATCCTCAATCATCTGCAGCTCATAACAATTTGGCAGTAGCCTATGAAAAAAAGGGGCTCTGGGAAGAGGCAAAAAAAGAATATGAAACAGCCTTAAAATTGGCGCCTCAAAACACATACATAAAAACGAATTTTCAAAATTTTAAAAAACATTATGATCTTAAAAAAACAGATGAAAAAAATTAAATTTGTGCTTTTGGCCGCTCTATTCTTTCTTTTTTCCTGTTCCTCTACCTATCACTGGAAGCTAAAAATTGAAGTTCCAGGAAAAACTGCTGTCGATTTAGACCGGTTTAAAGAAATTGTCATCACCAATTTTTTAATAGAAAAAGAAACCGAAGATATCAATTTAAGCCAGGAAATTCTAGACTATTTTAACTTTGAACTCGAACAGAATTTCAATGGGAAAATCACTTCAAAGAATATTTCTTTTACAAACGAAGAGGTCTTTACGAATAAAAACTTCTGGAAAGACATCCTTGAAGATTCAAAAAACGTTCTCTTTCTCACCGGCAGCGCTTTTTACACCGAAGAAATACGAAAGGCCATATTAGAAGAAAAAAGGCGTGGGCGTTTTGAAGAACCATTCACTTCAGGAAAGAAGCTGGCTGAGCGCAAATTTTACACGCTTAACTTTAACCTCTACATCATTGACGCCAAATCAGGAGAGACATTATATAAGAGAAGCTTTAAAGAAACAAAAAGCTATAAGAATCCGAATCAGACTGCTTATTTTGCCTTTTTTGATCTTATACAGAATGTAAAAGCTAAACTCTTCCGCAACATATTAGGCGGGAAAAAAATCGAGGAAAGATACCTTATCACTAATTAATAAGGAGTCAAGATGAAAAATTACATAAAATATTTCCTTTTTCTTTTGTTTTTTATTCTATGGGCTCAACTCAGTTTTGCCCAGTTTATTTATTTCCCTTACTACGGGAAGAATAAAGTCCTTTATGAAAAATTCGACTGGAATCATTACCAAACCAGCCACTTCGATATTTATTATTATGTAGAAGATATTCAGATCTTAAAAAATGTTGCTGAAATGGCAGAAAGTGCCTACCAAAGAATAAGCCAAGGGCTCAAGCATCAGCTCTCAGCGTCTGTTCCGCTAATTTATTATACGACTTCTACTGATTTTGAGCAGACGAATCTCTTTCAATTGCCTGAAGGTGTCCTGGGAGTAGCCGAGCCTGTACTCTATCGTGTTCTTATCCAAGGAGACATGACTCTGGACGAAATTCAAGATCTTATAGAACACGAAATGACTCATATTTTCGAGTATGACCTCCTCTGGGGGAGTCCGGGCGGTGCACTCTACTCTGTCAGTCAGCCTCCGGGATGGATAATGGAGGGTCTTGCTGAGTATATGACGGAAACCTGGTCTTCCTGGTCCTCCTTGATCGTAAGAGACGCAGTGCTTAATGACCGCATCCCTGAGCTTACAGAATCCGGTCAACTCTTCTCTCGTTATCCCTTGCCCCGGCCCCCTGATTATGACTTCGGCCATGCCATCTATGACTTCATCGAGTCAAAATACGGAAAAAATGGGATCAGGGAGTTTTGGCAATCCATGAAGAACTCTCCTCTCCTAAAAAGAAGGAATCCTATTAAAAGAGCTTTTAACCAAAAACCTAAAGAGTTTAATCATGAATTTAAGAAATATCTGCGCCAGAGATTCAAGCCCTTTCTTTTAAGGGAAAATCCGGAAGATTACAGTCTTCCAATTGGACCTGAATTTCCTCTTAACCCCTATTATTTCTCCCTCTCACACGCCGTCTCTCCCTCAGGAGATATTGTTGCGGCCTTAACAGCAAACATCAAAGATGGAGACCTGGACATCATTCTTATTTCAACCAAAGATGGCTCTGTTATCAAAAACATCACTAAAGGTTACACGCTTCAGTACGAGCACATAAAATTCGAAATTGATCCTTCAAAGGGAAGTGACCTCACATGGTCCTCGGATGGAGATCAAATAGCCTTTTTTGCTCGAGCAGGACAAAAACATTCCCTGTTTATAATCAGCGCCTTAACTGGAAAGACCCTGAGAAAGATCAAGATTCCTTTTGATCAACCCGCCTCCCCTTGCTTTTTCCCTAATGGCGAAGAAATTCTCTTTACTGCTTTTCACAACGGAATCCATGATGTTTTCAAGTTAAATCTTACAACTGAAAAAATTCTGAACCTCACAGAAGATGATCTTTTTGAAAAGGCTCTTGCTCTCTCGCCTGATGGAAAATACGTTGCCTATACCATCCGCGTAGACATTTATGACAAGATCTTTCTCTCTCCTGTAGACAATTTTCAAAAGAAGACACAGCTCTCCTTTGGAAGGGGCAATACAGTAAATCCTCATTTCACTCCTGATGGAAAAGAATTATTCTTTTCTGCAGATACAAGAGATGCTTTTAATATTTATTCCTTAAACCTTGAAACAGGAGAGCTCAAGCGCTATACAGATGTCAGAACTGGCAATTTCTTCCCCAGCCCTCTTCCCAATGAACCTAAAATGATTATCTTTTCATCCTTTAACAAGGGAGCATTCCAGATCTTTAAAAGTGAACTCGAAGGCAAGGTTGTAAAAAAAGTAACCTTTGCAGAAAGAAATCCCGAAGAGAAAATAAAAAGGTTTGAACCCATCATCTCGATAGATATCAACGAAGAAAAAATCAAACCTTATAGAGGAATTGGAAAATTATATCTTGCCTCCCGTCCTCCTATCGACACTATCGTCTCTTCCGACGGATCTATCTACGGAGGATCTGCTATAACCTTTTCTGATCTTATGGCTGACCATACTTTCTATCTGATGGCTTATCAGGTTAGAAGTTTCCGTTCCTACTCTTTTTCCTACCTCAATCAAAAAAGAAGATTTCAGTACATGGCAAATGCTTTCCAGTACACTATGTTTTATTATCCTCCTTATGCATACTACGACCCTTATTTCTACGGACGTCTCTCTTATCGCGATGCTACTGCCATGAGGAAAATTACTGGAATAAACATAAGTTCTTATTACCCATTTAACAAATATTTCCGCTTTCAGGCCAGCCTTGGTTATTATCATTATGAAGAGGATTTTTACGATCCGTTCATGAACGAGTTATTATATTCCCGTGACCGCAGCTATAACCAGTTTTGGAATGGTAACCTTCTCTCCGCATCTTTCTCTCTCGTCGGCGAAACCACCCGCTTTAAATATTATGGCCCAACAGCAGGGAACACTTTCAGGCTATCTCTTTCTCAGTCTATTCCTGTATCTAGCAGCTTTTTCCAGAACACGACCGTAGAGGTAGACCTAAGGCAGTATATCAATATCGGCTCAGACTTTCTCCTTGCCGCTCGTTTTGAAGGATTCGCAAGCCGTGGTAAAAATCCCTATGTTTTCTATTTTGGCGGAAACAACCAGGTTCGCTCTGCCAATTATTTCAACATCATTGCCAATGAAGGCTGGTTTGCAAATCTCGAATTCAGATTTCCCTTAGTAAATGCTGCCTCTACTCTCATCGGCCAAATAGGACCAGTGCGCGGCGCCTTCTTCTTCGACATCGCCCGCTCTAAGATCAAAGGATATCCTGCCAAATTCTATACTTATATCGGAAGAGATGAATATGGTTTTTCTTTATTTAGCGAATCAGATGCTATTGGCTCTTATGGCTATGGATTCGAGTTTTTTCTTCTAGGCATTCCTATCCATCTTGAGTTTGTAAAAGGGCTTGAGTTTCCGGATTTATCTCGACCTTGGGATTATGATGTTATAGGAAAATTCAAAACCAAATTCTGGATAGGATTTGACTTTTAAAATTCTTTAATAAACAGCTTGAATTCCCTCCATTAGCATGCTATTATGGCAAAGCCTTCTCAGCCTTAGTTCAGCAAAAAGAAGGTTTTTTCCACATGTGTGGATAAAACTGTGGAAATCTAGAGCTTTAAAATGGAACATCAAGATAAACCTAACTCTTGGCTTCAAATCATTCAGTCCATCCAAAAGAATATAGATAAGAATAGCTATGAAACATGGTTCGAGCCGACAACTTACATAGGTAAAGAAGCAAATTCTTTATACATAAAAGTTCCTAATTCTTACTTCAAAGATTGGCTTTCCTTCCATTATGCAAGACTTATAAACAGCAGTTCTAAAGAACTCTTTGGAAAAATCTTCGAAATAAAATATATATATGATGAAAGACCTTCTCCCTTTATTCGCCGGGATCCTTATGAACGCCGCAATAAAAACGGAATGCTCCTTAATCCCAACTTAAATCCTAATTATACTTTCGAAAATTTTATCGTCGGCTCCTGCAACCAATTCGCCCATGCAGCGGCTACTGCGGTGGCTAAGAATCCAGCCCAATCATACAATCCCCTTTATATTTACGGAGGAGCAGGCCTAGGAAAAACTCACATAATTAATGCCATTGGACATTTCACCCTTAAGAATAATCTCCGATTAAAAATCCTCTATATCACAACTGAAAAATTCATGAATGATCTAATCAATCATCTTCAATATGGTAAAATTCTTGATTTTCGCCACAAATACAGAAGTGTTGATGTTCTTCTTATGGACGACATTCATTATCTTTCAGGAAAAGAAAGAACAAAAGAGGAATTTTTCCACACCTTCAATCATCTCTACGATAGCCAAAAACAAATCGTTATCTCCAGCGACTGTCCTCCTAAAGAAATTCCTCATCTTGAGGAAAGATTTAGTTCTCGTTTTGAATGGGGACTAATCGCTGATTTAAAGCCGCCTGATATCGAAACCAGAATTGCTATCCTTAAAAATAAATCTGAATTGGAAAGCATTGTTTTACCTGAAACTGTCACTCTTTATATTGCTGATAAGGTTCAATCCAATATAAGAGAATTAGAAGGATGCCTGCGTCGCGTTATAGCTTATGCTTCTTTGAAAGGACAAAAAATTGATTTAGATCTTGCAAAGGATGCTCTAAAAGATCTTTTAGATTCAACCTCCACAATAATTACCTTGGAAAGGATACAAAAAATTGTCTGTAATAAATTCAAGATTAAACTTTCCCAGATAAAATCAAAAAACAACTCTCCTAAAATTTCTTTTCCCCGTCAAATTGCTATGTATATTTCTAAAGAATTAACCCAAACTTCTCTCCCTGAAATAGGTAGAAAATTCGGTGGAAAACACCACACAACAGTCATTCATAGTATAAGAAAAATTGAAAAATTACGATATAAAAATCCAGAATTCAACAAAGAATTAAACAGTTTGATTAGTTCTATTCATTAAAAAATCAATAAGTTATATAAATTATTAACTTTTTATAAGCTCTTATTATATTATTTAAACTTATAATTATATTGTATTAATATAATAATAAAAGGAAGGTGAAAGATGAAATTTTCAATCGATAAAAAAGACATTCTTAATGAATTACAATTCTTACAAGGAATTGTAGAAAAAAGAAATATAATGCCTATTCTTGCTAATATACTGGTAGAAGTTTCAGATAAAGAAGTGAGACTTAAAGGAACTGATTTAGAAGTCGGTTTAAATACCCACTTCCCTGCTGATATTGAAGAGCCTGGTTCTATAACTGTTTCAGGAAAGAAAGTCTTTGAAATAGTAAAATCTCTAAGAGAAAATCAGAAAATAGAATTTAAGGAATCCGGAGATCTTATGATGGAAATAAATTCGGGTGATAGTGAATTTAAAGTTCTTTGTTTACCAAGAGAAGATTTTCCTCAAGTTCCAGAAGCGAAATTTGAAAAAAAAATAATACTTCCATTAAATTCAGTTAAAGAAATGATAGATAGAGTTTACTGTGCAATCGCCCATGAACAAAGGTATTATCTGAATGGAGCGTTGATGATACTTAAAGATAATTCAATAGAGTTAGTTAGTACAGATGGACATCGATTGGCTTATACATCGAGTCCATTAGAAAATGTGAAGTTAGAAAATGAAATAAAAGGGATTGTATCGAAAAAAACATTGAGCGAGTTGAGAAAATTTGAAGATGAAAAAATAGAATTCGATCTAGACGAGAATAATCTTTTTTTTAAAATAAAAAACATGACACTTATATCGAGGATAATAGAAGGAAAGTTTCCAAATTATGAGGCAGTAATTCCCAAAGATAATCCACATGTACTAATTATTTCAAGGGAAGAAATAACAGACGCCGTAAGAAGAGTCTCACTATTATCAACAGAAATATCAAGAGGAATTAAATTTTATATCTCAAAGAGCAGAATGAGACTATTTTCTTCAAATCCTGAAATAGGAGAGGCTCGAGATAAGCTCGACGTGGAATATGATGGAGAAGAATTAGAAATGGGGTTTAATTCTCAGTATATGCTTGATTTTTTAACTACAGTAAAGACAGAAAAAATTCGCCTTGAGTTAAAGGATGAAAAAAGTGCAATTTTAATGAGGCCTGAGATTGAGGATGATATTAAATATATATATGTATTGATGCCTATGAAGATTTAATCATATAAATCGAAAAAGATATTCCCTTCCAAACATAAAGACTTTTCCTTCAGAGTCAACGATAATTGCTCCATAATTTGGGTATTTTTTAAGTATCTTTTCTGGGTTTTCACTTACAAAAAGCGCAGTTGAAAGCGCATCACAAATTAAGGTTTTTGGCCCGATAACCGTCACGCTTTGTTTGCCTTTAGCAGGGTATCCTGTTTGTGGATTAAAAATATGATGGTAGCGGATGCCGTCAATTTTAAAAAATCTTTGATAATCACCTGTTGTCGCCGCTGCAACACCAGATATGGCAAGAATTCCTATGTAACCATTCTCTCTTGGGTGATTTATACCAATCTTCCAAGTGTCGTTTTCAGGGTTTTTTCCCCAGCAGAAAAGGTCTCCGCCTGCATTTATAAACCCTCTTTTTATTCCCATCGATTTGAGGGATTGGTGTGCAAGATCGATGCCTAAACCTTTTGCAATACCGCCCCAATCAAGCTCTATACTAGGCTCAAGGATAAGAACGCCTTCCTCTTCTTTTATTTTATCCATGCCTGTAAAATTTAAAACAACTTCTATTTCTTCTTTGGAAGGAATACGGAAGGACTTGTTAAGGAATCCCCATATTCTTGATAAAGATCCTATTGTTATATCAAAGCACCCGTTGGAGTCGTAATATATATTTAAAGCTTTATGATAAAGGCTTAAGACTATAGGCGAGGAAAAATCGCGAGCGCCAGGAGAAAAATGGATTTCAATTTCAGAAAATACACGGCGTACTTCTTTCTGGTAAGAATTAAACTCAGAAGGAAAACAATGGAGTTTTACTTCGCAAACGGTATCGAAGTAAAGAAGCGTTGAAGTTTGCCATTTCTCTTTTGGGGCACAACATATGAATAGAAAGAAAAAAAATAAAGAAATAAAAATAAACGCCTTTCTAACCAATTGATGTATCAATAAAAGCAGACCCTTCAATTTCTAAGAGAAAATGATTCGGAGCACAGATTATGCGCTCTCCTGCAATAAATACAGGTGGAGACAAGCAGCATATTTTATGGGAGCAGGAGGATTCAGATACCCATGCTTTTCCATCTTCCACTCTAACGGACACCTTGCCTCTTTCAGTAGTGTAAGATCTTAAAGTCTTCTTCTTTAAAAAAATCGTATCAACCTTGCGGCCGTCTTTGTAAACAGAAACATGTTTTCCTGAGCGAACAGAGGTTTTTGCCTCTTTGAAAGAGACAATTGTTAAAAAAGAAGAAGGATTATTGTTTCTGTTCATTTGCAGCCAAAGTGAGGCAAGTTCCTTGGATCTAATATCCAAGATTTTTCCCGATTTTACTAACGTAAAAGAAGGATCAGCTTTTTGATAAAGACGACTAAGGGAGAAACAAATGTTTGTATGAAATGGGGGCTGGACATGCTTCCATCCCTCTTGGTGAAGCGTCCTTTTGAGGTCCTCAAAGAAAGAAAAGGAGTTTAATAAAGTGAAATTATGGCCATCGATCAGGCCATGTCTTTGCAATTCTTGAAGGATTAAGGAGATATATCTTTGGGGAGAATCTGTTATTAAATAAAGATGGCTGGCCTTTTTTGTTGATTTAAAGCTCACGAAAAAAGGGCTTAAAAGTGGAGCGAAAAGAGCCGTTTTAAAGAAATGACGTCTATCCATCATAGTCTCCTTTTTTGATTATATCTATTATTACAGGATAAAGAAGATCTTTATTTTTTTTGCGGAAATAACGAAAAAGTCCTCCTGCGGCCAACAGAACAGCAAGGATGATGCCGACAAGACCGGCCTCCTGAGAGGAGACAGATAAAACGAGAGAAGAGAAGTGTCCCACAGAGATTCCCAATAATACTGCTAGAAGGAAGGTTGAGAAAATAAAAATCAATGCTTTATTATAATCTTTTTCTGGGATTTCAACTTCCACTCTATCTCCTGGAGAAGCTTTCAGAGGATTTTTAACCTTAAGCAAACCCTTTGATTGATTGAGACCGCTACAGAGGCTTCTTGCTGAACATTTTTGACAAGATTCGACAAGACACTGGACTTCCACCTCAGCAAAATCTGAGCTTGTTTTGATAACTAAACCTCTATCTTTCATTTTCCTTTTTCAGACGGCCGATGGAGTCAGTCGGGCATTTTTCTATATCAGGAATTTTTTCCGGATCAATTTTTTTAAAATCTACGATTTTAGCCAGATAGTTTTCTAAGATTATAGCATCCGGACAGGCTCTTACACAAATACCGCAGGCAATGCAGGCGTTTTTACAGACTTTGCGGGCGATAGGCCCTCTATCCTCAGAGCGGCAGAATACAATAATTTCTTGTGAAATCGGCTGAAGATCGAGAATGCTTCGAGGACAGGCATCGACACATTTGCCGCAGGCTGTGCATTTATCTTCTGTTATAACAGGAAGGCCCTCCTCGCTCATATACATGGCATCGAAGGCACAGGCGAGAACACAATCTCCAAGGCCTAAACAGCCGAAGGAGCACTGTTTGTTTCCTCCGATGAGGTGAGCGGCAAAGCATGTTGAAATCCCAAGATAAGATCCTCTTGACTTTGCCGCATTCCAAGTTCCGCGGCAGTGAACACGAGCAACCTTCTTGATTATTTCGCCGGCTTTGATTCCCAGTGTGTCTGCAATCTGGTTAGCAACCTCTTCCCCGCCAACAGGACAGTTCTCTGGAGGCGCTTCCCCTTTGACAACAGCCGCGGCAAAGGCTCTGCATCCAGAGTAACCGCAGGCTCCGCAGTTTGCTTGAGGCAGCATTTCTGAAACAATCTCAATTTTAGGATCTTCATAGACTCTAAGCTTTTTGTAGGCAAAGACAAGTCCGGCAGAGAAAAAGAGGCCGAGAGCTGCCATGGTAAGGATAGGAACTAAAATATCCATCACTTTATCATTCCTGAAAAACCGAGAAAGGCGAGAGCCATGATCCCGGCGACAATAAGAGAGATGCCAGCTCCTTTCAGCGCTTCAGGCACATCTGCCAAGTCAAGCTGTTCGCGGATTCCTGCCATGAGGATAATGGCAAGGGTGAATCCAAGGCCAGAGCCAATACCGAAAATGACTGTTTCTATAAAATTGTAATTTTTTAAGGCCGCCATGAGGGCTAAAAAGAATATGGCACAATTCGTCGTAATCAGAGGAAGGTATATCCCGAGGGCTTGATATAGAGGAGGACTTATTTTGCGGATGAACATTTCTACAAGTTGAACCAATGAAGCGATGACTAGGATAAAGGAGACAATCTGAAGATAATCAAGCTGATAGGGGATGAGAATCCAATGGTTAATAGCCCAAGAAACCGCTGCCGTGATAGACATGACAAAGGTGACCGCCAACCCCATCGAGAGGGCGGAGTCGATTTTTTTACTTACGCCTAGAAAGGGACATATGCCGAGGAAGTAGTGAAGGACAAAATTGTTGATAAGAATCGCAGAGAAAAAAAGGGCAATGATTTCCAATCTTATCTCCTTGCTTTTGTTTTGCGTTCAATCTGGAGGGCAAGAGCGAGAAGGATACCCAAAGTGATAAAAGCCCCTGGAGGGAGAATCATTATGATCCAGGGCTTAAACCATTGTCCCATGACTTGAAAACCAAAGAATGTGCCGAATCCCAGGATTTCGCGGATGGCACTGAGAATGAGAAGCCCCAGGATAAATCCCAGGCTCATCCCGAATGCATCTATCAAGGAACGGCCTACTGTATTCTTTGAGGAAAAGGCTTCCTGGCGGCCGAGGATGATGCAGTTGACGACGATCAGGGGGACATAAGGCCCCAGATTTTTAGAAATAGGAGGAAAGAATGCGGCAAGAAAGCGGTCAGCAATTGTCACAAAAGTAGCGATGATTACGATGTAGGTCGCAATCCGGACCTGACTGGGGATAAGCTTCTTTATAGATGAAACGACAAGAGAGCTGAATATGAGGACAAAAGCAGTGGCCAAACCCATAGCCAAACCATTAATCATGGCGTTTGTCACTGCTAGAGTGGGGCACATGCCCAGCAGTTGGCGGAAAATGGGGTTTTCTTTCCAAAATCCCTTTAAGAATTCTTCTCCAATCGATTTAGTTGGCATTGCGCTCCTCGATCGCGAATTTTCCTTCTGTCTTCAATCTCTTTAATCGTTCCAAGGAAAGATTGACGGTGTTGAGCACGGATTCTGAGGAGATCGTGGCGCCGGTGATGGTGTTGACTTCAGATGAGGAGAGGTCCTCCGGTGAGATTGCTGGAGGCTTTCGGAGGCTTAGGGGTTGAGAGCAATCTTTGTTTTCCCAATATTTGAGAAAAGATTCTCTATCAGTGATCTTTGCCCCAAGGCCAGGAGTTTCCTTCTGGTCAAGGATTGTCAGATTGGTTATTCTTGTTAAAGATGCATTTGTTCCAAACATGAGAGTGATTTTATCTTGAAAGCCGACACCAGAAGCATGAATAGCAAAACCTAAAAGGTTGCCATCTTCGTCTTTTCCTCCATAAATAGAGAGGTCTTTTTCTTCATAAAGCTTTTGGCTGCTCTCTGTTCCGGGAACAACTGCTAAGATCGCCTCTTCTATTTCTTTCTGTTTATTCAGTGCTATTCGTTCCTTTGTCAAAAGGCCCACCGTTGACAGAAAACCTCCTGAGAGAAGCCCCACAGAGGTCAGAACTGCAATCATCCGGGCGGAAAGATTCACCTCTTACTCCTTTCTCCTAAGATTTGAGGCCGTGCGTAGCGGTTGAGAAGAGGAACAAAGGCATTCATAAAAAGAATAGAATACATCACCCCTTCAGGAAATCCTCCGAAGAGACGGATTAAACCCACGATTAAGCCTATGCCCAGAGCATAGATCCAGGAGCCTAAAGGAGAGATCGGAGAAGTGACCATATCCGTTGCCATAAAAAAGGCTCCAATCATGAGCCCTCCTGATAAGATATGAAAAAGGGGCGAAGCATATTTTTCAGGGCTGATGAGCCAGAAAACTCCAGTAAAGGCGGAGAGGGAGACCATAATTCCCACGGGTATCCGCCAGTCAATCACTCGGCGGAAGAGGAGGTAGAGGGCCCCGATGAGGAGAGTTATAGCAGAAGCCTCTCCCAGGCAGCCGCCTATATTTCCCCAGAAAAGATCTTTCAAAGGAGTAAGGGTGCCCTGGGCGACTGCCTCCTCGAATTTTAAATTTGCCAAGGGAGTAGCATAGGTGGCGGTATTTATTTTTGCTGTAACAGGTGGAATCCAGGTCGTCATGGCGACAGGAAAGGATGTTTGAAGGAAGGCTCGTCCCACTAAAGCAGGATTGAAAATGTTATGCCCTAAACCTCCAAAAACTTGTTTTCCTATGGCAATAGCAGCTGCGGCTCCGATCACAGCCAACTCCAAAGAGAGAGAAGGAGGAAGCGTCATCGCCAGAATAAGACCAGTGATCACTGATGAGCCGTCCAGGAGAGAGTGAAAAGGCTTTTTTCTAAGCCAAAGAAAGATAGCTTCTGTTGCCAAAGAAACAACTACACAGGAGAAAAGCATAACCACTGCTTTGAGACGGAAGAAATAAATAGAGGCAAAAGCTGCTGGCATGAGGCTGAAGATAACTGCATACATGATTTTGGGGACAGAATCTTTATCCTTGAAGTGAGGAGAAGATTGGAGGATGAATGTTTTATTCGTCATTATGCCTTGTTCTTCCGTCTCAGACTAATGATTTTATTTTTCCCAAGGCGGATCCAATGAACGAGAAGAATTTTGGCCGGGCATGAATACTGGCAAGAGCCACATTCGACACAATCGAGAATACCCCAGTTTTCAGCTTCGATCAGATTATCGAATTTAACAAACTTCATGAGCTGGCTAGGGACGAGCCCCATCGGACAATGTTCCACACAGCGGCCGCAGCGAATACAGCTGTATTCAAAATAAGAAAGAGGGGCTTTCCAGGCCAACAGGCCGGAAGTTCCCTTGATGATTGGAGTTTCCAAAGACCATTGGGCCACACCCATCATCGGCCCCCCCATGACTAAAAGATTTACATTCTCTTTTAGTCCACCGCAGAAGTTAATCACGTTTTGAAATGGCGTTCCGATGCGAACCAGAACATTTTTGGGTTGTTCAATCCCATTCCCTGAAACAGTGATCACCCTCTGATAAAGAGGTTCACCTTGGCTAACAGCATCCCAAATGGCTTTTGTCGTTCCTACGTTCTGGACTACCACCCCCACATCAAAGGGAAGGCCACCTCGGGGAACTTCTCGGCGAAGGAGGGCATAGATCAGGTTCTTTTCAGCCCCTTGAGGATATTTTGTCTTGAGAAGGGCCACTTCTGCTGCGTTATTTTTGGCCTTCTCCTGGAAGATCTTAAAGGCCTTCTTTTTATTGTTTTCTATACCGACAATAATACTTTCTGCTCCTGTTGCAAGGCGGACAATCTCGGCTCCTTTGAGGATATCTTCTGGATGTTCTAACATGAGCCTGTAATCAGCGGTGAGAAGGGGTTCGCATTCACAGCCGTTTATAATGACCGTATCCACAGGTTTGTCCTTAGGCGGGGAAAGTTTAACCGCGGTAGGGAAGGCGGCCCCTCCGAGCCCTACAATTCCTGCCTCCTTCACTCTCTGGCGTATTTCGTCAGGAGTGAGCGAAAAAGGGTCCTTTGTACCTTGAAGGGAGGGTAAGAGATGGTCTTCTCCATCGTTTGCTATCGTTACTGCAAGGATGGAATGACCAAGGGGATGAATGTGATTGTCAGTGGAGAGCACTTTTCCAGAGACACTGGAGTGAATTGATGCGGAGAAGAGAGCTGTCCCTTCACCAATTTTCTGGCCAACAAAAACTTCGTCTCCTTTTTTAACTAAAGGCTCGGCAGGACTACCAAAATGTTGAAGTAGAGGAATTGTTAACTTTTCTGGAGGGGGCATAACTTCGATAGCTTTATCAAATGTCCGTTCTTTAATTTCTGGAGGATGTATGCCATGGGGAAAAGTCTTAACTTTCATCAGTTTAAGAATCAAGAAATAAAAATTAAAGAAAGAAGAAGATAAAGTTTAGTCATTATCATTAATTATTGTCAACTAAAAAAACATTTTTCAACAGAGAGTTAAAACGAAGAGAAGAGGTTCAGCTTCACCTTTGCGCTTTATGTTTTGCGTTGTTTAATATTGAATCTTTATTTGTTTTTTATATAGGATAATATATGTTAAAATTTAGGGAGGAGTGAATAAGACAATTTCGGATACACAAATGAGTTTTGACATAGAAGAAGTTAAGAATCGAAAAGATTTAAAAAAATTCATTTATCTACCCGAAAAGATACATGCCGATCACAAGACTTGGGTACATCCTATTTATTATGATGAATGGAAATACTTTAATCCAAAAAAGAACAAGGCCTTTTCTTATTGCGATACAATTCTGCTTCTGGCCTTAAAAGAGAAAGAAGTTGTCGGGAGAATTATGGGGATTATCAATTCTCGTTATAACAAGCACAGGAAGGAAAATACGGCTCGTTTCGGCTATCTTGAAACAGTGGGAGATGAAGAGGTTGTCCGGGCTCTTTTGAGTTTTGTCGAGGAGTGGGCGAGGAAGAAAGGTATGGATAAAATGGTCGGCCCTTATGGGTTTTCAGACCAGGATCCAGAAGGTTTCTTGATTGAAGGGTTTGAGAATAGAGCCACTATTGCCACCTATTGCAATTTTGAATGGATGCCGCGGTTTGTGGAGAAAATGGGATATACAAAGGATATGGATTATTTTGTTTACAAACTTGAAGTCCCTCAAGAACTCCCAGATTTTTACAAGAGGATCTATGAGAGAGCACAGAGAAAGGGGAATTTTGATATTGTTGAATTCCGAAAAAAAAAGGAACTGAAGCCCTGGATCAAGCCTGTTTTTCATCTTATGAACGAATGTTATTCAGAGAGCGATATTTACGGCTACACACCTTTAGATGAGGGCGAAATGGAAGATTTGGCAAAGCGTTATCTCCCGGTTATTGACCCCAGGCTTGTCAAAGTCGTGAAGAAGGAGGATGAAATTGTGGCCTTTATCGTTGGCATACCAGATTTGACCGAAGGCATCCAGAAAGCCAGGGGGCAGCTTTTACCTTTTGGCTTTTTGAAAATATTGCGTGCTGCAAAGAAGACCAAACAGTTGGATTTACTACTCGGAGCGATCAAAGAGAAATACCGTGGGCGGGGGCTTGATGTTCTGATGGGAGTGAAAATGTTACTCTCAGCCCATGAGGCTGGTTTAGAAATGATAGACACACACCACGAGATGGAAACAAACGTAAAAGTGAGGGCAGAGATGGAGAGAATGGGGGGAAAGATTTATAAGCGCTTCCGTGTTTATAAGAAAAGACTCTAAAAAAGGACTGTCTCCTTGTACCTCTTTAATAGTCCTCTACCGTTTTTTTTAGGCTACCTACACCGTTGCCAGTCAGAATCCCCGTAAAAATGTTCAAGCTCTTTCCAAAAATCCTTTATGTCACATGTCATAATAACTAAGTCCTGAGTTTCTCCTGCTAGATCTCGAACGTAGTCAGGAATGATAAGCTCCTGGTGAAATCCAAGCTTTCTACATATAGTTCGCGCTGCAATCTGTTGTCTCGTCATCTTCACTACGATCTTCTCAAGCTTTTTCTGTTCTGCGAGGAGACAAAGTTCTCTCATTATAATCAAACCAAGCCCTTTGTGCTGGAACTCTTTAGCGACAATTACTCTAATCTCTCCCTGATGTCTGCGCCATTCCTCAGCGGAGAGCTCAAGCGCGCCGTCGGCTACAATCTTATCTCCGTGCATTGCGATAATACGGATAATATATCCCAACTCACACGCCTTGATCCTCTGTTCAACAATATTTCTGTCTGTGACATCGACTCTAAGATATTTTCTATCTTCTGGAGGAAGGTTGCGGTAGAATCTCATTATTTTTTCAAGATCATTGAGGG
>JAUWYH010000020.1 GCA_030615975.1 Candidatus Aminicenantota bacterium | reverse complement strand
GCTCATTTCTTGAGTCCTTTATTAGCGATATGGATATCTCACCATACATTTTAGCCCCGCCTTTTTGTATGATCTGAAAATCAAGCGATTTGGCAGGGATTCCTGTTTTGTAGATTTTATTGAATATTTTGTATACTTTTTTAGCGCTCTTTTCAACCATGTACTCTCGGTTATTCATCCCCATAAGTTCATCTTTGGAATATCCAAGCATCCTACACAGCGAATCGTTAAAGAATGTGAAATTTCCTGCAAGGTCAACTTCATAACAACCTTCCTCGATGCTCTCAAGAATTGTTTTATATTTTTCTTCGGATTCCCTCAATGCCTCCTCGATTTGCTTACGCTCGGTTTCTGATTTCTTCAATTCATTACTTCGTTGGCTTAATTCTACCGATTCATCTTTGAGTTGTTCTTTTGTTTTGTTTTCATCTTTCATTTTGCAACCTTAAAATAGGAAGAGTTTAGTATTGCTCTGGGGACAAAAGGAATACTTCATCCCTCTGATGAGCTTATAATAGCAATAATTGTGTCAAAGCCATCATAATTGTTCAATCACCTTTTAGGGTGGATTTGGAGGTGATTTTTTTTGTCTTAAAAATTGGATAATTGCGGCTAACAATGCTCAAAGGAGAAAGCCGGCTCTATGACGAAAAGTGTTGACAGGTGAGGTTAATTCTATTATTTTCTATCTGTTCAAGAGAATTCTTTTCAAAGAGCCAGTGTAGCTCAGTCGGTAGAGCAACTGATTCGTAATCAGTAGGTCGAGGGTTCGACTCCCTCTGCTGGCTCTCTTTTTTATCCTTTTTTCTTAGTATTTATACAAGTCATTTTTGAAATAAAATTTTTATTATGCTATAAGTTTTGATGTAGAATTTGAAAAAAATGAAAAAGAAATTATTTCTGATTTTCCTATTAATGTTATTTTTTGCTTGCGCTTTGGAAGATATTCCAACTACACCTGATGTTGAAGAAATACTATATGGTGATATCGATGCTCATTATTATCGAATAAGTTCTGAAAATGCTGAAAGTTCTGATACTGCTAGAATATTTATGTCATGGATATGTTATAAGAGTAAATTGATGAATAAATCAGAAAAAGATCATTTTCAATTAGAATTAAAGAGTGTCCCAAATAATATTGAACACTTGGGAAATTACGACCATGCTCATTTTATCAGTATTTTTGATGCAACACCAGGAAAATGGGTCACCGAAAAAGTAATCCTTAATGGTACTGAATTGATAAATGTCAGCAATAACGATAATGGTTTTTTTCTCTATTTCTGGTTTAATGGAGAAAATGTGTATTCAGAGTAAAATCATCCCAATAAGCAACTTGTGAAAGCAGAAAAACGATATTTAAGTCATAATATTAATGCTGGCTGTTTGGGGGTTAGATCATCAGAGGGAGAATCATGAAGTGCCCACAGCTAGTAAAACTGTTATCTTCTTTGTTGGAATGGGTTAAAGGTTTTTGTTTTTGAATACCCCTGGGGAAGGTCATAAGTTCCTGCTGGAGCATCTTTTTTTTCGACAGAGATAACTTCTTCTTGATATTTTGTCTCTGTGCCCATCATTGTCATCGAAAATAGAGTAAGTACAGGATAGCCTTCTATTTTTTTAAATTCTTCCGCAAAGTCTTTAAACATTGGCTGCAGACCGAGAAATTCAGTGTAGAATTTTTCATAGAGCTTTAAATCGATTCCCAGGTCCTTTGAGACCCACATTTCCATTTTCATCGGCATGTTCATTCCCATCATCGAGATGCTAATTTCCACTATGTATTTTTTACAATTCCAGTCTTTAATTTTTTTTGTCTCGTTTGTTTCAGTCACCTTTGGTGTGACTTGCATCATTTGCATCATTTGTTTCGCTTCAGCAGGGAGCATTTTTTCCAGGTCGATAGGTAAATCTATTTCAGAATAAGTCTTTTGGGTATGATCGATTACGTAGATTTTGTTAAGGTCAAGACGAATAATTGTCGTTTTATTTTCTCCTTCATCCTCTCTCATTTTTTCTTTTGCCATCCAGGTGGCTCCTTCTTCGTCTTTAGCTGGTTGAGTCTGGCCCATTATGGTCACTGCATCAGTGTGTTTGATTTTTTTGATGTAAATGTCGGCTTTTGCTTGAGTGGGGCAGAGGATTATGGAGAAGGCAAAAACAAGTGCTGTGAACCAAAAAAATAGTTTTTTCCTCATGTAAATTTCCTCCTAAGAAAATTTTTATATAATTTATCTTATTTTTCTTTTAAAAGCAATTTTTTTTTGGAATTTTTGAGAGCGAAGAAGGAAAAAATTAAATAGGGCCAGAATAATCAAGAAGCTAATAATGGCCGTCCACATTGTTTTTTCGCTGAAAGAGAGAAAAAAACCGAATCTGAGGTGGCTTGAATACCAGGCGCTTTTATTGATGTAAGATTCTATGTGCTTGGATTGTCCTTTTTCCCAATTGCTTGAGGATTTCTGGAGAGTTTGGCCAAAATATTTTTCCAGAATAAGGTTTTCTTTGTATGCTCTAAAAAAGAATTTCTTTTTTGTATTTTTATCTTCTGCTTTTTGAGCTTCTTTGAAATTTTTATCTCTGATGTCAAGATGAGTCCTAAGCTCGCAGAGAAAAGTGTATATTAGGGGATGAAAGCGGCGTATGAATTCCTTATAATCCCTATTTTTCCATTCCTTTATTGTTTGTGCGTTTTGGAGAAAATTTTCTCTATCTTCGCTTTTTAATTCATCAATAGTAAGGAGTGAATAAAAATTCCCTATATCTGAGTCAACATGCTTCTTCCTGAATTTGTTCATCGGCTCCTCTTTTTGAACGGAAGCGAGAGCTGGAAAGATTTTTGTATATGCAGAGACTCTCTTGGGAGTGTTGGATAAGCAGAGGCCGAGAAGAACAATGTTTATGCTTAAAAGGAGAGATAGAGTTTTGAATGATTTTGCCTTTATTTTCGGAAATATTCCCCTCGGCTGTATTCCTTTCCATAGGCCAATCTGAAAGAGACCGCTCGAGAGGGCGTTAAGGCCTACATCTCGGATATCCCAAAGGCGGAGAGGCACTATCCATTGGAGAATTTCATCAAAAATACCGACAAGAGAGCCAGAAAGGAAAGCAATGAAGTAGATGCACCTGTTGTTTATGTGGAATCTTAAGGCCCGGAAGAGAAAAAATCCAAGAAGTCCATACTCTAAAAAATGGACAGCTTCCACTGGCACTTTCCACAGCTTGAGAGTGAAATATATATAAAGGATTGCTACAGCCAAGAGCCAGAAGTAGTTTGAAAACGATCGAATTTTGAGTCGAAAAAATAGAACAAAAAGGAGTACAAGAAGTGTTCCGCCAGTGATAAAAAGCGTAGCATAACCAAACAGAGAATCTCCCCAATGAGTGGATACAAAGATCGAAATTGCGCGGGCAAAAGGGACAATCAGGAAAATACCTAGAATACAGAGGAAAACCAAAAACCAGGATAAGAAGATTATTATCCGCCTTTTACCCTGGGGATTCCTCAAAATAAGTCCTTTTATATCCTCGCGCTAAAAAAGGTCATTTTTTTCTTTGTTTTGAGATGATAATATAAAAATGATTCTATGACAAACTTCTATTATTTTATCCTCAAGTCTTTAGTTTTAAGAGTCCAGAACCAGTTTAAATATATTGGAGGTGACCAAAATGAAAGTGAGTAAAAAAGTGTTAAAGCTTATTTCTTTGGAACAAAAAATAGCCATGATTACAGGAGCCGCTTCAGGCATTGGCTTAGCCACAGCAAGACGATTAGCAGAGGCAGGTGCAAATGTGGCAATGCTTGACATCGACGAAATCAGTGGAAAAGAGGCTGTGAGAGAAGTCAGGAAAATTGGAGGGCAAGCAAAGTTCTACAGATGTGATGTCACCTCAAATTCTGATTGCAAAAAAACAGCAGAAGATGTTTATAAAGAATTTGGCAAAATTGATATTCTTTTTAATAATGCAGGAGTGATTAAGCGCAAGAATGCAGTTGATTTGAGCGAAGAAGAATGGGATTTAGTCTTGAATGTCAACTTAAAAGCCGTATATTTACTATCTCATCATGTTATCCCTTATATGATAAGAAATGGCGGAGGAAGGATCATAAATACTGGTTCAGGATGGGGATTAAGAGGAGGTGCTGATGCGGCTGCCTATTGTACCGCTAAAGGGGGTGTCGTTAATCTTACTCGTGCAATGGCTATCGATTTTGGGAAACAAAACATACGGGTGAATTGTGTCTGTCCAGGAGATACAGACACACCGCTTTTGCATGAGGAAGCTCTTCAATTAGGAAAAGAGGTGAAAGAATTTATGAGGAAAGCAGCGGAGCGGCCTCTGCAGCGAGTGGGAGTACCAGATGATATTGCCAATGCTGTCCTTTATCTCGCAAGCGATATGTCCAGTTGGGTAACAGGAGCGATATTAGTCGTTGATGGCGGTGGTTTGGCTTAAATATTATTGAGAGGAACACAGCGATGCGGAAATCCAGAAATATGTTTGTCATTCCCGCAGAAGCGGGAATCCAGAAATATTAAAAGTTTAATGGGAGATGAACCTTAATTTTTTACTTTGTCTAGGGAGGTATTTATGAAAAATAAGAAAAAACCATCTCATCCGTATATTCCAAATTCTGCCTCTGAAACAAAAGCGAAGATGCTAAAAGAAATAGGGATTAAGGATATTGATGAGTTATACAGCGATATTCCACAGAATTTAAGGTTTAAAGGAAAAATGAATTTGCCAGATCCCTTACTGTCCGAATACGCTTTGGAGCGTCATGTTAAAGGCATTCTCTCTCAGAATCAAACATGTGAGGAGAACATAAGTTTTTTGGGCGGAGGCTGCTGGTTTCACTATGTTCCAGCCATCTGTGATGAAATCAATCATCGTTCAGAATTTTTAACAGCCTATGGTGGAGAGCCTTACGAAGATCATGGAAGATTCCAAGCTCTTTTTGAATATCAAAGCTTAATGGCTGAAATGGTAGATATGGATGTGGTGAATGTGCCGACATACGACTGGAGCCAGGCGGCAAGCACCTCTCTTCGGATGGTTGCCAGAATTACAAAACGGAATGAAATCATTATTGCAGATACCGTATCACCCGACAGACTTTTGGTCATCCAAAATTATTGTCGACCTGTGAATACAATCAAAATGATTAACCATTCCCATGAAACAGGTTTAATGGATCTCGATGATTTAAAATCAAAAATTTCTTCTTCCACGGCAGGCGTTTATTTCGAAAATCCGTCTTATCTGGGATTTGTCGAAACTCAGGGGAGGGCGATATCAGAAATAGCCCATGAAATGGGAGCATTAAGTGTTGTGGGTGTGGATCCCATATCTTTAGGAATAATCGTTCCTCCATGCCATTATGGAGCCGATATAGTATGCGGCGACATTCAACCCCTTGGAATTCATATGAACTACGGGGGCGGCCTTGGAGGATTTATCGCCACTCGAGATGATGAAAAATTTGTTATGGAATATCCCTCTCGGCTCTTTGGGATCACAGAAACTTCTGTCGAAGGGGAATATGGTTTTGGTGATGTTGCCTATGAAAGAACATCTTTTGCTGAAAGGGAAGAAGGTAAAGAATTTATTGGAACCTGTGCTGCTTTATGGGGTATTACCGCTGGTGTTTATCTGGCCCTTATGGGCCCAAAGGGAATCCAAGAACTGGGAAAGCATATTATCCAGAAATCTCGATATGCCATGATGAAACTCTCAGAAATTAAAGGAGTTAAGGCTCCTCTCTTTAAATCACACCATTTTAAGGAATTTGTTGTTGATTTTAATGGCACTGGAAAGACTGTTGGGGAGATTAATAAAGCCTTAAGAGAACATCAAATCTTTGGCGGAAAAGATCTTTCAAAGGAATTCCCTGAATTAGGAAATTGCGCCTTGTATTGTGTTACAGAGGTGCACACCAAGGAAGATATAGATATTTTAGTTCAGGCATTGAAAAATTTTTTGTAATAATGAAATAAATCTTGAGAGGAAAGGAGATAGACCATGGAAATTAAGGAAAAAAATAAATTGAGAGATTTTCATCAAGCGAAATGGGATGAACCCATCATTTTCGAATTAAACACTGAGGGGGAGAGAGGAATTCTCATCCCCGAGCTCGAAAGAGAAATTGAAAAATACGTTGGCGATGAAATATCTGAATTGCCTGAAAATATGGTCAGGAAAAAACCTCCTGCTCTTCCAGAAATATCTCAGATGAGAGTCCTCAAGCATTACCTTCGCCTATCTCAACAATGTTTAGGAGCGGATTTTAATGTCGATATTGGACAGGGAACCTGTACCATGAAGTACAGCCCAAAGATTAACGATGTTTTAGCCTCCTCTCCCAAAGTCACAAAGCTTCACCCTTTCCAGGATGAAAGCACAGTTCAAGGAGCCCTGGAAATAATGTATCGACTGGATATGTTTTTAAGAGAAATATCCGGATTGAGCCGATTTTCTTTCCAGCCAGGTGGGGGATCTTCTGCCATCTTCGCCATGGCTTCCATTATGTTTGCCTATTTTCAATCCCGCGGAGAGGCAGAGGAGAGAGATGAAATAATCACTACGATTTTTTCCCATCCCTCGGATGCTGCTGCTGCGGCAGTAAAAGGCTATAAAGTGATTACAATTTATCCAGACGAGGCGGGACTCCCAGAAGCTGAAGCTCTTCGAAAAGCAGTTTCCTCTCGGACTGCCGGCTTATTGATAACTAATCCCGAAGATACGGGAATTTTCAATCCCAACATAGTCGAATTTACAAAAGTCATTCATGATATCGGAGGATTATGTGGTTATGACCAGGCCAATGCCAATGGAATATTAGGAATTACACGGGCTAAGGAAGCAGGATTTGACTTTTGTTTTTTTAATCTTCATAAGACATTTTCCTCTCCCCACGGATGTGGGGGGCCTGCTACAGGAGCCCTCGGAGTAACAGATGAACTTGTTCCTTTTTTGCCTGTCCCCATTGTCGATTTTGACGATAAGAAATACTTTTTGAATTATGACCTTACCCATACGATAGGAAAGGTGAGAGGATTCTTTGGAGTTTTTCCCGCTATTTTAAGAGCTTATTCCTGGATAATGAGCTTGGGAGCCGAAGGACTTAAAGAAGTGGCCCAAGTCGCTGTGCTGAGCAACAATTATATATTGAAAAAGATAAAGGAACTTAAAGGATCGAGCGTTTCTTTTCCAATGACAGAGCGGCGAATAGAGCAGGTCAGGTATAGTTGGGAAAAATTGACTAAAGAGACAGGAGTGACAACAGAGGATGTGACAAACAGGATGGCTGATTTTGGGTTCCATTTATGGTCAAGCCATCATCCCTGGATTGTACCAGAGCCGTTTACAATTGAACCCACTGAGTCCTACTCAAAAAATGAGCTTGATGAATATATGGCTGGATTGGAAAAAATAGTTGAAGAAGCTTATAAAAATCCGGAAAAAGTGAAAAATTCTCCTTATAACAGTGTCGTCCACAAGATTGACCACAGCACACTGGATGATCCCAAAAAATGGGCCATCACCTGGAGAATGTACTTGAAAAAACACAGAAAAAAGAGTTAAAAATAGGAAACTCAAAGGATTTTATGCATGAGTTTGGGAATCTTGGCTCTTCTTGCTCTGTTGCCGATTATTTCTGTATTCGGATTTATCGTTCTTCTTAGATGGCCTGCAACAAGAGCTATGCCTGTTGCTTATCTAATAACTTGCCTATTAGCTCTTATTGTTTGGAAAGTCCCTTTTCCTCAGGTGGCTGCCGCTTCTATAGATGGCCTGGTTACAGCGGCCTCGATTCTTTATATTGTCTTGGGTGCCATTCTTCTCCTGAATCTTCTACAGGAAAACGGTGCTATTCTGACTATTCGACACAGTATGTTTCGTGTTTCACCGGATCGCCGCGTTCAGGCTATTATCATTGCCTTCCTGTTCGGCTCTTTCATCGAAGGTTCTGCTGGATTTGGGACTCCTGCTGCAGTGGCGGCCCCGATATTAGTAGCCATCGGCTTTCCCGCAATGGCGGCTGTTATGGTCGCCTTGATTATCCAGAGCACTCCTGTTTCTTTTGGAGCGGTTGGAACTCCAATCCTCATTGGCGTCAATACAGGGCTGAGCGGACAAGTGGAAGTCACAAATTATCTTAACGCACATAATCTAGATTTTGCTCCTTATTTGAATTCAATCGGCGGCAAAGTGGCTCTTATCCACGGAATAACCGGAACTCTTATTCCCATAATCCTCGTAGTTATGATGACCCGGTTTTTCGGCCAGAAGAGAAGCTGGAAAGAAGGCCTTTCTATTTTCCCTTTTGCCCTCTTTGTTGGTTTCTGTTTTACTATTCCTTACACACTGACCGGAGTTTTCCTGGGACCAGAGTTTCCTTCTCTTGTGGGGTCTCTTTTGGGGCTTGCGATTGTTATTCCCCTGGCAAAAGGAGGATTTCTTCTACCAAAGGACGTCTGGGATTTCCCTCCCAAGGAAAAATGGCCTCGGGATTGGGTGGGCCATACCCTCGGGGAAAGGAATGAGGACCAGATTGGAGCCAGTCTTCGTATTTCCAATTTCTCAATTTTTAAAGCTTGGGTTCCTTATTTGATGGTTGCTTTACTTCTACTTCTCACTCGCCTCTGGTCTCCTTTGAAGAATAGCTTGGCTTCAGTTTCGATACAGTGGAAGCATATTTTTAAGACCTCTGTCAGTACGAGCTTTCAACCCCTGTATTTGCCTGGTTTTTTGTTTATAATCGTGGTGGTTCTGACTATTTTTATTCATAAAATGTCGAAAAAACAAGTTGCCAAGGCTGCAACTCGTTCCATGAGTGTTCTTCTGGGCCCCACAATTGCTCTGGGGTTTGCAGTGCCTATGGTCAAGGTTTTTATTAATACCGGAGTTTTAGGAGGGTTGGATAAGATGCCTGTCGTTTTGGCCACAGGAGCCGCAGCATTGGTCGGAAAAGGTTGGACGGTTTTTTCTGCTGTTATAGGAGCAATGGGTGCTTTTATCGCTGGGAGTAATACATTTTCCAATATGATGTTTTCCCTTTTTCAGTTTGCCACAGCCCTCAAGATTGGAGCTGTTCCGGGAGTTATCGTCGCTCTTCAAGCCGTAGGAGGTGCTGCCGGGAATATGATTTGCGTTCACAACGTTGTTGCTGCTTCGGCAGTAGTGGGCCTTCTGGGAAGAGAAGGTTTGCTCATCCGCAAAACATTGATCCCCATGACCTATTATCTTTTTGTGGCCGCAATCATAGGGATTGTCATGCTTCAGATTTTTAAAATCTAACAGCTTTAAGGAGGATTGGAATGAAAATCACACAGATCGATGTCTATCAGGTCCAGTATAAACTCTTGGACCAGAAATACGCCTGGTCTAGAGGAAAAGAAGTTAGTTCCTTTCTCAGCACAATCATTAAGATTTCAAGCGATGAGGGACTTAAAGGATTTGCAGAGGTCTGCCCTTTAGGTTCATCCTACATGGAAGCCTATGCGGGAGGCGTGCCTTCGGGAATCAGAGAAATAGGGTTTCTCCTTATTGGACAGAATCCATGCCAGTTGAATGCGATTAACAGCATCATGGATAATGTTTTGGCCGGGCATACATATATCAAAGCGCCAATCGACATTGCATGTTGGGATATCCTGGGTCAAATGTCAGGAGTTCCTGTCTGCACCTTACTTGGCGGGCGTCATATGGACTCGTTCCCCCTTTACAGGGCGATTTCTCAAGGGACGCATGAAGAAATGGCAGATAGTGTGGTGCTTTACAGGTCTGAAGGATATCGTTGTTTCCAGCTTAAAGTCGGGGGTGATCCAGAAGAAGACATCAAGCGCATACAATCGGTTTTGGAAGTCATTAAACCCAGAGATATTCTTGTGGCGGATGCAAATACAGGATGGACTACCCATAAAGCGATTCGTATTGTTAATGCTTTGGTAGGAAAGGATCTTTATATAGAACAGCCATGTCACAGCCTGGAGGAGTGCCTTGTCGTTCGGGAGCATACTCTTTTACCCATGGTCTTGGATGAAGTGATTAAAGATGTGGGTTCTTTTTTGGATGCTTTTAGGCAACGTGCTATGGATGTTGTCAATCTTAAAATTTCTCGATTAGGGGGGTTGACAAAAGCCAAACAGCTAAGAGATCTGTGTGAATCACTCGGAATAGCCATGACTCTAGAAGATAGCTGGGGAGGCGACATTACAACAGCCGCCATAACTCATCTTGTGGGGAGCACACGGCCAGAATTTTATTTTACTTCAACAGATTTTAACAGCTATATTGATTTGCATGTTGCTGAAGACGCGCCAAAGAGAAAGAATGGCCAGCTTGAAGTCCCGAAGTCCCCTGGGCTTGGTATCCATGTTGAGGAAAAGATGCTGGGCGACCCGATTTTGACAATAAAATAAACAAGGGAGATTTTGAAAAGATTAGGATTAATAGTAAACCCAATAGCTGGGATGGGGGGACGAGTGGGCCTTAAAGGAACGGATGGTTTAGAGATTCTGAAAAAGGCTAAAAGGCTTGGAGCAAAGCCAGTGGCTCATGAGAGAGCAAAAAAAGCCTTGAAAGAACTTGAATGTCTTAAAGATAGGATAGAAATAATCACTTGTTCAAATAAAATGGGGGAGGAGGTTGCTCGTCAATGTGGCTTTTCTCTAAGAGTTATGAAGACAGGAAAAGCTCCTTTGACCACTGCCTCAGATACTCAAAAGGCGGCAAAAGAGATGCTTTCTTTAAAGGTTGATCTTTTATTTTTTGCGGGTGGAGATGGGACGGCGAGAGATATATATGATGCTATTGGTGATTCGCTGGTGGTTTTAGGGATACCTTCTGGAGTTAAGATTCATTCAGCCGTGTATGCATGTAATCCGGTAGCTGCAGGAGAATTAGCCGCTTTATACTTCCAAGGGAAGGCGACTGAAGTTGGAGAAGCTGAAGTCATGGATATAGATGAAGAAAAATTTAGAAGACAAATATTATCGGCCAAATTGTATGGTTATTTAAGAATTCCTTTTAGAAAAAGATATCTGCAAAGAGTAAAAACTGGGAGTTCTGCTAATGAGAAATATTCTCAGGAAGCCATTGCTTTTGAGATTACAGAAAATCTCTCTGATGAATTTCGCTATATTATCGGGCCTGGAACAACAACCAGAGCAATAATGGAAAAGCTTGAATTAGATAATTCCTTACTTGGAATAGACCTATTTTATAAAAAAAGGCTTATCGGGAAAGATTTGAATGAGCGAAAATTGCTGGAGAAAATTAAAGGAAAAAAAACGATATTGATTATTGCACCTATTGGCGGCCAGGGGTATATATTGGGGAGGGGGAATCAACAACTGAGCCCAGAAGTCATTAGATGTGTTGGAAAAGATAATATCTTCATCGTAGCCACCAAGCAAAAAATAAATTCATTATATGGCCAACCATTGTTAGTCGATACAGGAGATGAAGAGACAGATAAGGAACTCAGTGGTTATTATAGGATTATAACAGGCTATCGAGAATCGATAATTTATAAGGTCTCATATTCTCCTGAATGAATGATATGAGCAGGAGAGAGGAAAAAGTTCTGGAAAAGTGGAAACCGCCTAAAGATTGTTCAGAAAGCGATTCATCTTGATCCAGCATTTATTCTGGATGTTTCTCCTGTGATTGGCGTACACATATTAAATTCTAGATTTTATCCAAAAGTGACGGGATGTATGTAATATTTTTATCACACTGTTATTTTACTTCACCCCGCTTTTTTTATAGAGCCAGTCAATTAAGCATATTTAGGCTATTCGTTTATAGCTAAAGATAGTTATGTCAAATCAGGGAGGAGGTGAGATAATGAGAAGAAGTGCAGTTTTAAGGAGGGTCATCTTCACAGGAACATTGTTTTTTTGCTGGGTAGTTTTCTTCGGAAGTCAGAGTTTTAGTCAACATGAGAAATTAAGAGTCAATGCCAATCGGATTAAGCAGCGAATCATGGAGCTTGCCGAGTTCGGCAAAACCCAGCAAGGTGGAGTTAGCCGTGTCGCCTTCAGCGAAGCGAATATTCAAGGACGGAATTACATAGTCTCGCTGATGAAGGAAGCTGGTTTGAAGATCCAAATCGACGAGGCAGGAAATATCATTGGCCAAAGGAAAGGGAAAGAGCCCAAGCTTCCACCTATCCTATTTGGCTCCCACATTGATTCTGTCCCTAATGGAGGAAAATATGATGGGGCCTTAGGTGTTATAGGCGCAATCGAGTGTGTCCAAGTTCTTGATGAGAATGGAATTGTAACCCGCCATCCTCTGGAGGTCGTTGTCTTCACGGACGAAGAAGGTGGGTTAGTGGGTAGTCGAGCCATGATCGGAGAGCTGACTCCAGAGGCGTTAGAGGTAGTAAGTCATAGCGGAAAAAAGGTCCGGGATGGAATTTCTGCTGTGGGAGGCAATCCGGATGAAATCTCTCTTGTTATGCGTCATAAGGGGGAAATCAAGGCTTTCATTGAAATTCACATTGAGCAGGGGAGTGTCCTTGAGACAAAAAACATTGATATTGGAATTGTCGAGGGGATCGTGGGTATCAATTGGTGGGATGTATTAATAGAGGGCTTTTCAAATCACGCTGGTACGACACCAATGGACATGCGCCATGATGCCCTATTAGCCGCTGCCCATTTAATCATAGCTGTAAACAGAGTGGCTACTGGTGTACCAGGAAGGCAAGTGGGGACAGTAGGACGAATTCAATGTGAGCCAGGCGCCCCAAATGTTATTCCTGGTCGGGTCGTCATGAGCCTTGAACTTCGCGATCTCTCTGCAAAAAAAATAAATACTCTTTACGAGAAAATACAGAAAGAAGCTAAAGCCATTGCAGAGAAGACAAAAACAAAAATCTCTTTTACTCCTATTGATGCCACAGCAGTCCCAGCTCCCACAGATCCACAAATCAGCAAGTTTATCGCAGAGGCTGCCCAAGAGCTGGGTCTGACTTCGATTCTAATGCCCAGTGGTGCAGGACATGATGCTCAAAACATAGCCCGCATTGCACCAACCGGGATGATCTTTGTCCCTAGTGTAGGAGGGATAAGTCATTCTCCGAAAGAGTATACTCGACCTGAAGATATGGCCAACGGAGCCAATGTGCTTTTGTTTACCATTCTCAAAATTGATCAATAAAAAGG
>JAUWYH010000213.1 GCA_030615975.1 Candidatus Aminicenantota bacterium | reverse complement strand
CTTTTTAAATAAAGAAAAAGAGCCAGAAGAAAACCAACCCCTGCAGCGGGAAAAACAAAAATTACTGACTGGCCTTCGATCCCTTCCGCTGTAAAAGTCAATCCAAACAAAGCTGCTCCAATTGCGAGAAAAATAATGTTTTTCCTGGAGAGAGATTTGAAAGAAAGCTTAGAAGCTAAAATAATCAGGCCCACTGAAATCAGAAAAACCCCTCCGTGCCATATAAAATGGCTGATCACCTCATCAAAAAGATAGGTAGCTTTGTACAATTCTGATCCTTTCATGTTTTGAAGAAGTCTGGCAATAGAATTCGAGGAGAGATGGATACCATGACCACTCACATAACATAGAAAGCCAATGGCCAAAAAAACTCGCGTAAAAACCATAGGAGTTCCTGGTGAGGGATTTTGACCATACGGGAAATGCAATATCTTATTGGCACGTGAATAAAAAACATAAGCCAAAGGGATGACGGCAAAAGGAGTCAAAAAATCCAGTGTATCGCCCCAGGTTAAAGGCCATTTAAGAAAGCTCTTAAGGAGAACTGGCATGATATGAAAAAAAGCAAAGGAAAAACTAAAGGCACATAGCCAGAAACAAAGCACATCCTTATCCTCTCTCATTCAAATCTCCTTCAAAAGACATGGCCGAAATTGAAGTAGATGCCTATGCCCTCGTTACTAAAACCCATGTCAAACCTGACAACAAAGTTTTGAAGATAATACCTCAATCCCCAGCCGACATCAACAACAAATTTATTGAGCCTTATTCCTGACCAGGATGGCCATACACATCCGCTGTCTAAAAAAACATTTCCTCCTAGCTTTTTCCAGAGTGGAAATCGATATTCGGCATTAATCAAAAATTTTCCTTTATCTATAAAACGATTCAGCTTGTAACCTCTCATTGCGTCCATGATTGAACCACCTCCAAGCACAGACATCTCAAAAAGAGGGATTTCATTGCCTGTTATCTTTTGAACGAGAGCACGGAATGCAAACACATCCTTTTTTCCAAAGAGAAGGGTGTATTTTCGGAAGTCCAGAGTGAAGCGGTGAAAGCTGGCATTTTTGTTTCCCAGAAATTTCGCTGCCACATCATTCTGGAAAAGAACGCGAAAACCCTTCTTTGGATGAATCTGGCTGTCTGAGGTATCATAGCAAACAACAAGAGAGGCAAAAGGTGAGAACTGTTCACCTATCTCCTGCAGCGTTTCTGTAAATGGCTTATCCTCAGTAACCCTAAAGTATTTTACATTCTTGAGGAAATAGCTCATTTCCAAAACAAAACGGGGAGTAAAACCTCTTCCAAACTTCAGCTGGAGTTCCTTTTTCTCAAAAGTGAATACAGTTTGATTTTCCTCTCTGGAGTCTGCTCCTATCCCGTAAAAGCTGTACTTTAAATATTTATCGTACTCAGCCCTGAGATCAAAAGAGAGGGGATATATTTTGCCATGACGGATTTCGATGTCAGGAATGGCAAAGGTAAAGACATACCACCTCTCTCCTTTGCTGGAGTTGAAGACAGTGAAGTCAAATGATTCTTTTATAGAGAAGTAATTGACGAATTTTGCCTTTCCACCGTAGCCATAACCAATATCTGTGTCATACATGAGTATTGGAAAAGCACTCAGGGATTTCTTTGTATCTTTTGTTTTTTCATCAAGGGCAGCGCTAAGGCTTTTCGGTATTCCAAAAAAAAAGGAGAAAATAAATATGACCAAAAATATATGAAGTAACTTTTTTTTCATTTTTTCCCTCCTTTGATTTTAGCCTAATGGAAATTCTTGAAAACATCAATTTTTAAAGCTGATTAACATAAAAATGGGGACAAAAATGGGGACGGAAAAATAGGGGCTGTCCCCATTTTTTCCATTTTTCCTGATGCCGACATCCCGAACCTTTTTGTCTACTGTTATTCAACATATCCATCCTTCACTAATAATTTAACTCCCCCCAGGCTAAAAGTTGTCAAAGAGTTGTTAAGAGTTTGTTAAAAGTTTGTTAAAAGGAAGGAATATTAGAAATTTGAAAAAAAATGGCGCTATTTTATTCTATTTTTCCAGATTACTAAAACAAGAAAAATGCCGCCACCAAGGCAGAGCAGGTTTATAAAAATATTCATGATAGCTTCCTCAACTCCGATAAGATAGATTCCATGTTGAGTATTGAACGAGATATCCAGAAGCCCAAGAAACATGAGTGAAGCTCCTCCCATAAGGGAAAATAAATAACCGAAAGGTTTCTTTTTCAATAAGCCAATTCCGCCAATAATTAAAACTATAGATAAACAGATATCAGGAATGGGAAAAGCTGACTCGAAAGCCAGATAGGTTTCCCTCAAATGCGGGTCCTCAATACTTATTAAATCCGTGGAAAAAAAAGCAATCCAGAATGATAAAATTCCAACTGCAATCGCCAATTCCATGATAGCAGCCGCTTTTATCGTATTCGTCAATTGAATCTTTTTCATGTCAAAATCCATAAAATACTCAAAATCCCCAGAGAGGCTTCACTCCTGGCCTATCCCATTTTTTCCTTCTTTTCTCGTCTTTTTTTTATCGTGCTGCTTCCAATTTTCTTCAGCAGCGGTAAAAGAAAAAAGTAAAATCTGGGGAAAGCCATTCCGATCCGGCAGAACACTCCCATTCCGGACGGAATCAGTATTTCCACCTTCTTTTTGCGCACCGCTTTTAATATTCCTTTTGCCACTTTTTCAGGTTTTAGGGGTTCCCCTATAAAAGAAAGCACAGCCTCATCATATAAGAGTTCATAATCAAGCTGTGGGGTATCCACAGAATCAGGACAAACCACAGCTACCCCTACTGGAGATTTAT
>JAUWYH010000034.1 GCA_030615975.1 Candidatus Aminicenantota bacterium | reverse complement strand
TTTTTTTTCGCGCATTAGGTACCAGATGAAATTTATCGTCAGATAAATGATGACAAAATGATAAATGATTTGTTTCATCTTTTTATATAATTTTATCCAATAAAGGAGCTAGGAGTAATACCCCTATCCCCATTGAAAGCTCAAAAAGAGCTGGAATGAGACAATGACGGAGGACTTTGAAATAATTGGCTTCCCCTACTACCTGAGCAGCAAAAATGCCAGCTAAAGCAGTTGGAGGCATGAGGTCTCCTAGGCCGGCCACGGCAGAAAGAGCAGAGGAGGTTAGGATAGCATTCTTGTCTATCATGGTTAGAATAAATGGGACTCCCAGGATAGAAGCTGAGCCAAAGGCAGAGACGGCTCCGAATAAAGGCATGCTCACTGCTATTCCTAAATAAAGAAGTACAGGAGGTAAGGAAAGAAAGGACATAACCGTCCAACCCCTACCGCCAGTTAATGTCATGATTTGGATGAACATCCCGACTCCTACCAAAATGCTGAGAATAGGCATTGCCTCCTTTATGGCTTCCTGAGTGATTTTGAAAAAATTGAAAGGCCGGCCGCAGAAAATACCTATCAAGCTTCCCAAAAGAAAAATCAAAGGGATTCCTATATCGGGCATGAACCTCACAAGAAAACTTTGGGCGACCATTAAGGCGAGGACCGTGATAAGCGGAAGATAAAGCCGCAGGCCGTATTTTTGGGAATAAGATTTGGGAAGAATGGCTTGCATTTGATTGTAACCGATGATCTTTATTTCTTTATATCCAAGCCAAAGGGAAATAACAATAGCGAGGGGAATAACGATTATCAGCAGGGGAATTGTAAGCCCGACATATGGCATATCTACCCCTCCTCCCATGATCATAACCAATATATTTACTGGAGGGGCTATCATGCCCAGGATGCCTCCCATCGCTATCAAGGCTGCGGTTTTGATTTTGGAAAGCCCTAGCTTTATCAGTACAGGTGCCACAAGAGCTCCTGTGCTGAGGACAGCTATAGTGGAAGAACCTGTGATCATCCCAGGAAACATGATCAATACCATAACAGTCAATAGAAGTGAGAATTTTCTCTTATAGAAAGTTTTCAATAAAAGAGAAGTGACAGTATCCAGGATGCCTGAAGCTTGAAGGACCTTCATGAAGATCATGGCTGTGACAATGATAAGAATGGTGTCAAAATAGCCAAAACTTCCTTCGACGAGGTGCCGGATAGAGATTCCCTCCCCTCCAAGGAGAGAACCGGCAAGGGCCGAAAAAGCAAGAGAAACGCCAATAGGAAGCTTCAAAAACATCGCCAGCAGGACAAAAATGGCAACCATAAAGAAGAAAATCAAGTACTCGGGCAATTTATACCTCTATTTGAATTTCTTGAATGTCTCGAATATTAGGCAAATAACTCGTAAAAATATAAATCATGAAGCATAAAGCCACAAGAATAAAGAGTGTTTAAAAAAGGTCAATTAGGGGAACACGATCTAAGTTTAAATTTGCGCTTTACCCTTTGCTCTTTTTTCAAAATCCTTCGTTTATATCAAGTCCGTTCGGGGAACGGACCCTACAATATGACTTTGTTGACTATTCAATGTTATCTAGACAATCAAGACCATCTTGGCTAATGGATTTGAAAGCTTGTTTAAAGGGCTCGAGGGCATCGATCGTTTTTTCAACCTCAATTAAAGGAATGTTATTTTCATAACAAATTCTGGTGAATATTCCATCCTTATTCCCAGATTTTACGACAATAGCCATTTTGGCATAGGGAAAGAAGGTAGATATGAATTCATCAGAAAGCTGACCTCTTCTTGCTTCGCCTCCAAGATGAAGACAGAGAAGAGGAATATTTTTCTTCTGAGCCTCCTCTATCAGCAGATTGACTCTTTTCTTTTCTTTGGCCACATCCAGTCCTGCTGCTCCCAAGCCTTTTAAGCTGGCGCCAATAACAAGAACAAGTGTTTTTATGTTTTCTAAGTCTTCTGGGGTGGCCAGTTTTGAGAGAGTGGAGGCAAGTTCTGCTTTTTTGGCTAAAACCGAAGCCAAATGGACATCTGCACTCTGACCAGCAGAAGTAATAAGCAGTGGCTGTTCCAAAAGCGAAGGCTCTTCATCTTTTTCTTGCCGAGCAAACGTGCTCATAGAAAAAAGAAACAATAAAATCAAGATTAAGGATATTTTTTTCATTTTTTTAATAACCTGCACCATACCCATCTCTTCTCGAATCGGCTCCGCCATAGATGAGTTTTTCCTCCTTAAGAATGAGTATTCCTTGGGCACCACCAAAATATTTATCATAAGCTTTTCTAATTGTGATTTTATGGCCAATTTTTTCAAGAGCATTGAGAATTGTGGGAGAGATTCGAGATTCAACAGAGAGATTTCTTACTTTTCCACGGACAGAGTAAGTGAAAAAGCGTGGAGCTTCGATGGCTTCATCCAGAGACATTCCATATTCAATGATATTGAGGATGATTTGAGTAAGAGAGGAAAAGATTCTTGTTCCTCCCGGAGAACCAAGGACAAGGAATGGCTTTTCTTTTTTAAACAAAATAAGAGGTCCTTTGGAACTCAAAGGACGCCTGTTGGGGCGAGAAGCATTAGGGGAGTCTGGGTCGCGGGAGAAATCATCCATGATATTGTTCAACAGAAAGCCTGTGTTTTCGGGAACAATTCCTGAGCCGAAAAAATGGTTTATGGATTGCGTTAAAGAGACAATATTCCCTTTTTTATCGATGACACAGAGATGAGTCGTATTTTCTTTATCGTTCTCCATCTTTTCGAATTTTCCATAGGGATAAGAGTCGAGAAGACGATCTGGTTTAATTTGAGAAACTATCTCCGCAGCATATTTTTTTGAGAGGAGCTTTTTTAGGGGAATCGAGATAAACTCAGGATCGCCAAGATAACGGGCACGGTCGGAAAATACAAATCGAAGAGCTTCACTAAAATGATGAATGTATGCAGGAGAGTTATGGCCCCACTTTTTCATAGACCAATTTTCACTGATGTTGAGAAGCTGAATAATATGGAGGCCTCCAGAACTGGGAGGTGGGATGGTGTAGAGTGTATAGTCTTTGTATGTTCCTTTTAATGGCGATTGTTCAAGGGGCTTGTAATTGGCTAAATCTTTTAAGCTCATTATACCGCCCTTTTTTTTCACTGCGTTTACAATCTTTTGGGCTATTTCCCCTTTATAGAATTCTTCGCTCCCTTTGGATGCTAAAAGCCTGAAAGTTCTTACCAGATCCGGGTTTTGGAAGAAATCTCCGGGTTCATAAGGGAAGCCTTCGTTTAAATAGCAACTTTGCTCTCCATCGTTCAGGAATAATTTTTCATATTGGTCTTTATTAATAGCGCTAAAGGTTTGGCTTATAACAAAGCCTTTCTCCGCGATATCAATAGCTCTCTCCATGGCTGCGTACAGATCCTTGGTGCCATATTTTTTAAGAGCATATGTCCATCCTGCCAGGGCGCCAGGGACTGCAACCGCAAGGCCATGAGTTCTTCTCCATTCTTCTTTTGTTTTCCCTTCTGATATGAACATTTCAGGTGAAGCAAGCGACGGAGCCTTTTCTCTAAAATTTATGACAGTGATTCTTTTTGCTTGCGCAAGGTAAATCACCATAAACCCTCCTCCTCCAATGCCGGAAGCAAAGGGTTCACAGGCATTCAGAGCAAATGCGGTCGCAATTGCTGCATCGACAGCGTTTCCTCCTTTTTTTAGCATCTCCAAACCTGCCTTTGCAGCCAAGGGGTGGGCAGCGACAACCATCCCTTTTCGTCCGATGAAATTGTAAGGTTGATGTCGGTCAGAGGGTGGCTCTGGGATATTTATTTTTTTTTGTTGACAGGAAATGGAAGTAAGCAGAAGGAAAGAAGCAAAAATGGTCAATAATAAATTTTTTCTGAGAACAATTTTTTTATTCTTCAATCCCTTTTCCCTCCTCCAGGACATTTGAAATTTCTTCTTGGGAAGGAAGATCCTTAATGTTGCTCAGGCCAAAGTGAGATAGAAATTTATCTGTTGTCCTGTAGATAAGCGGCTTCCCCGGACTCTTTTTTCTCCCGACAATTTTGGCCAATTTTTTTCGAAGAAGAACTTTCAGAGTATGTGTCGAATCCACGCCTCTTAAAGCTGAGATTTCGGCCAAAGTTATTGGCTGATGATAGGCAATGACCGATAGAGTCTCGAGGGATGCAGGAGAAAGTTTGTTTTTTCTCTCAATCCTGAAAAGACGTCTTATCCATGAATCAAACTCAGGCTTTGTGGAGAAAAGATAGCCTCCTGCGGTCTGGATAATTTGAATACCGCTCTCATTTGAAACATAACTTTCCAGTAAATCTTTTATCGCTCGTTCTATTTGCTCTTGTGGAAATTCTTGGAGGACACTTTTGATTCTTTCTAAAGATAACGGTTCCAATGAGACAAAAATCAAAGATTCAATGAGTTCTTTCAGTCGTTTTTTCATCCGTTGCTCTTAAGAGGGTGGTTCTTTTCGAAGCCAGATTTTAATAGAATGAAATAGCCTCTCTTGTGCGGCCGTCACTATTCGGGTTTTGATGAGTTCTAAAAGGCTGAAAAGAGAGATAAGTGCTTCTTCGAGTGTTTCTTGTTGGTAAAAATAGTCAAAAAAATCCAAAAATCCATTCTGCTCTAAGAATGAAACAATTTCCTTCATTTTTTCTTCTATGGAGTATTCTTTTCCTTTGATGATTTCAATATTATTTTTTTCTCTCCGTTTCATAAGGAGAAAAAAGGATTCCGCAAGGTCAAAAAGAGAAATTTCTTCAAGATCCATCTCCTCTTGTAAAGAAAGAGATTGAAAGGATGTCCTTTTCCACTTCTTCATTTCTTCCTTTTCTTTCTCTCTTAAGATGATACAAACTCTCTTAATTTCTTGATAATCTATCAGGCGATCAACAAGAACTTGACGAGGGTCGCTTTCTTCTTCGGGCTTTTCTCGAGGAAGAAGCACCTGAGACTTGATGTAGATGAGAAGGGCGGCTATGAAAAGAAATTCTGCTTCGCGATCCAGGTTTATTTTTTCTCTTTGGTTAAGATATTCTAGATATTCTTTGGTTATCGTGGCTATAGGGATGTCATGAATATCAATTTTTTTCTTTCGAATAAGAAAAAGAAGGAGATCGAGGGGGCCTTGAAAGGACTCCAGCTTGACCTGGTAGCTTTTCGAAACATCCATAGATATCAATTCATTGCCCTGTATCTTCTATAAACCGATAGCGCGCCTGACTTCCTCCATTGTCTTTTGGGCTACTCGGCGAGCTTTTTTATTTCCTTGTTCCAGAGTATCCCAAACAAGTTGGGGATGTCTTTCATATTTTTTCCTTTTCTCCCAGAAAGGGGAGAGAATGCGGATAAGACTTTCTATGACGACATCTTTGCATTCCAAGCAGCCGATGGTGGCCGTTCGGCATCCTGTTTCTAATTCTCTTATTTTTTCTTCTGTGACAAAAGCTTTATGGAGAGTAAAAGTAGGACAGTCGTCTGGAACCCCTGGGTCAGCCCTTCGTTTCCGTCTGGTGTCAGTCATCATCGTTGATATTTTTTTCCGGATGATCTCTTTGGAGTCCTTAAGATAAATCGCATTTCCATAAGATTTGCTCATTTTACGGCCATCAGTTCCTGCAAGTTTTGGCACTTCGGTCAGAAGTATTTGCGGTTCAGGGAAGACATTTCCGAAAAAGCGGTTGAATCTTCTTGTGATTTCGCGCGCTAATTCTAAGTGAAAGGCTTGGTCTTCACCCACTGGAACAATCTCTGCTTTATAAATGATGATATCTGCTGTTTGGAGCACAGGATATCCCAGAAACCCATACGTGTTTAAATCCTTATCTGGAAGCTCTCTTTGCATTTCTTTGAAAGTTGGAACCCTCTGTAACCAGGGGAGAGGGATGGTCATCGAGAGAAGGAGATGAAGTTCGGCATGTTCTTTGATATCCGATTGAATAAAGAGCACACTTTTGTTCGGATCCAAGCCTATACTCAGCCAATCCGCTGCCACTTCAAAAGTGCTTTCTTTAATGACTTTTGAATTTTGGTATTCAGAACTTAAGGCATGCCACGTGACAATTGTGTAGAAGCAATGGTATTGATCTTGCAGTTTAAGCCAATTGCGGAGTGCGCCGGCCAGATGACCAAGATGAAGAGGGCCTGTAGGTCTCATTCCACTGAGAACTGTTTTCCCAATTTTCCCCATTTTTTTAGATGAATATGATGGAGTAGATAATGACTTGTATTGGCTGGATGATGATATGCAAGAGTCCTAAATAGATCAATCCTATAACGATGATAAAGCCAAAGGGACGAATGCGGTCGTATTTTTCAGCCGCTTCCTCAGAGAGAAGGCCCATCAAAACGCCGCCTCCGTCTAAAGGCGGTATAGGAATGAGATTGAAAACAGCTAAATAAGTATTAATCAATACTCCATAAAATAAAATCAAAGCCAGGCCTTCGAGAGGATAAAACCCACTGGGAAGAGCCCCTCGTCCCAGAAGAAAACTTTTGAGAAAATAGCTCACATTAGGACTCAAAATTTTCAAAATAACAATCACCACTAAAGCGAAGGCAGCCACAGTGAAGTTTGATAAAGGACCTGCCGCCGAAATCCAGAGATTGTCTCGACGCGGGTTTCTCAGGTTGAGGGGGTTAACAGGGACAGGTTTAGCCCACCCAAAAGGTGGAGCTCCCATAAAGATAAGCATTAAGGGAAGAAGGATGGTCCCTATGGGATCGATATGGGCTAAAGGGTTGAGAGTGATTCTTCCTAGACTGTAGGCAGTAGGATCTCCCATTTTTAAGGCTGCCCAGCCATGAGCTGCTTCATGAATAGTGATGGCAAGGAGCAAAACAAAGAGGCTGATGACAATTGAAATGATATTCATTTTGAACTAGATGTAATTTATAACATATCAAGAGTGAAGCGTAAAGAGTAAAAGGTAACATCTCTTTTTTCGTGATAAAATGCTTCCGCATAAAAAGAAAAAGGAATAGAGAGAAAAATGAGGGGAGCGAGTCATGAATACAAAAAAAAGACCCCATCACAAATGATGGAGCCTTTTGAATTTTTAGCTGGTTTGTGTTTAGCTACTTAATATTTTATCGACTTCTTCTTTATCGACTTCTGTTACATAGAGAACACCGCTTATGTTTGCCGCATCTTGAGTTAGGGCAGCGATGTCATCTCGGGTGATGTAATTTAGAGCAAACTTTCTGTTTCCAGCCATCAGCTGTCTCAACCCCTGGCTCAATCTCTCGAAATAGCCGTGGACGCCTATTGCACTAGTGGGAATATCTTTGAATCTCTCTTTAAACCGGTGCTTCAGTTCAGTAGCAGTGACAAAGATTTCTTCGACTTTATTTCCGAAGCGTTCCACATAAACTGGAATCTGGTCTTCTTCTATTCTCTTTCCAATAGTCTTTCCAACCATGGCAGCTGCAAGTGGGGATCTAGCCATACCTACGGCTTTAAAATAGGGTGCTCCTAGAGCCAGAGCCTTGTAAATCTGATCTTCGAAAGTGATTCCTCCGGCAACAACAACATCGGGTATATGTTCTCCTTTTTCATCGAGCCTGCTGAGATACTGATACAACAGGGACCAGATTTCAACACTCGGGATGCCCCACTCGTTCATCATGCGCCAGGGGCTCATGCCTGTTCCACCACCAGCTCCATCAACTGTTAGAAGGTCAAGTTTTGCCTTTGAAGCGTATTTAACAGCTCGTGCTAAATCTGCAGGTCTGTAAGCACCTGTTTTGAGGAAGACATATTTTGCTCCTGCCTTTCTCAGTTCCTCTGCTCTCTGTAAAAAACTCTCTTCTTTAACCATTCCTAAACGGGAGTGTCTTTCGAATTCTTTGAAGCTTCCTTTTTCAAAAGCTTGAATCACATCGGGATCCTCAGGATCGGGAAGAACGATGTAGCCTCTGCGCTTCAATTCCTGAGCTTTTTCGAGATTCTTGATCTTAACCTCGCCTCCGATATCCTTTGCTCCCTGGCCCCACTTTAATTCGACAGCTTCAACTCCTAACTTATCGATGACGTACTCCTGAACGCCTAACCTTGTGTCTTCTACATTGGCTTGTACGACAACAGTACCGTAGCCATCCTCCTGCCAGTCTTGGAAGAGTTTTATACGGTTTTCCATATCTGGAGAACGGATGATTCTTCCATTTTTGATTTCAGACCCATCATCCATGGCACAGACGTTTTCGCCGATAGTGAGGATTGTACCGCATATGGCTGCTCCGATGGCCAATCCTTCCCAATTTTGCTTGGCAATGTTTGTCGAACCCATGCCTGGAATGATAAAAGGAACTTTAAGTTTGATTCCTTTATCATGCCCTACAGCTGTATCAATTGTCACTTTTGGGAAGGTGGCTTTATCGCTGTCAGCTTCAACACCATAGGCCCCGACAGCCGTTCCCATGATACTGAAATGAGAAAGGTCTACTGGATAATCTTTTTCAGAGGCTGAGGTGATGATTCCAAAAGGTTGAGGGTAGAGAACTTCAGGGCCACGGTAGGCAGATTTTCCGATTTCGCACATGCCAATACAGCCATCGACACAGGTTACGCACATGCCACTGAAGGGGCTGATAGAGCCCTCTGTTCTGTTCTTGGTTAAGGTGGCAGCACTCCTGTTGAGTTTTGTATAAGACATTATGATAACCTCCTTATTTGCTCATTTGTTTGTAAGTAGTGAGAAGCAGGCAAATCAAACATTTTTCTCCTTTTGCTTGCTTTTTTGAGCCTGCTCTTTACTGTCTGATTTTTCAGGCTCTTCTCTAACGCAAGTTCCACAGCGACCCACATCATACATCCAGCACTGAAGCTCATCATAAACATCCAAACATGTGGGATCCATGGTCAAACAGGCATTACAGATTTCTGTGTCTGCTTGTGGTCCCTGGCATCGCAGCTGACAGACAGGACAGATGTAGATACAGCCGCCACAGAGGCGGCATTCTTCAGAACGGATGTCGAATGGAGTCGAGATTTTTCTTCTGTATCCCCGGTTTTGAAAGCCGATTGCTCGGCCGTCCATTTGCTCTCTGCACATCCGGACACAAAGACCGCAGAGGATACATTCTTCGTTCCGAATCTTGAATCTGACTTGGGTCACTCCAAATTTTGAAGCTAAGTCCTGAATGACTTTTGAGTTCGGTGCAATGGAGAGCATAAGTTCTATCATCATCTTACGAGTTTCTATCACTCTTTTGGTGTCAGTTCTTACAACAAGACCTTCTTCTATAGGATATGTACAGGATGAGGCGAGTTTGGCTTTCGGCCCTTCGCCTATCTCGACAAGACAAAGGCGGCATCCTCCGTATGCACTCAAACCTTCATTGTAACAAAGGGTTGGTATTTCGATGCCGAAAAATTTAGCTGTTTCCAAAATGGTCCAGCCTTTCTCAGCCTTGACATCCAAATTGTTTATTTTTAGATTGATCATTGTTTCCTCATTCTATTTTAATTGCATCAAAATTGCAGGCCTCAAAGCAGGCACCGCATTTGATGCATTTGCTTTAATCTAAAACATGAACTTTTTTTAGTTCTCCTGAAATGGCCTCCAGTCTGGACAGCTTTGAATTCCTTCCCATCTGGAATTCCCCCTCCTATGTCAAAGATGATTTCCCTTAAGGTCATACCCATGGGAATTTCTACTAAACCAGTATTGTTAATTTTCCCTACTAAAGAAAATATTTTAGTCCCTGCTTTTTTTTCTTGAGGATGCCTATCGATTATTGACGTTAAATCTGAAGCTTCTTGTTGCATGAATCTATCTCCAAATTATTGTAATTTTATCAAGCTATTTTAATCTGTTGTTAAAATGGCATTCTTGAATTCTTTTGAGGGTTTTTAAGTCGAAAGAGAAGGGATTTGTCTGAGGTAAAATATTGATATTAGTTCTCCGATATTATATAAAAATAAAAAAATTATTATTATTGACTAGTTTTTATAGCAGATATAAATGATTATTGTCAAGGATTTTTCTGAATCTAGGAAATCTGCTATTCTGTAATTCATTGACTCTGAACATAAAGGAGAAAGCAAGAAATTCACAAAAAATTCAGAGGACAAATACTTAATTGGTAAGCTCTCTTTTAATTTAACTTGAAGGGAATTAAGTATTGTGTCCCTGGAAAGGTGAAAAAACCTGTTAGGGAACGGATTATTCGGCCCGATGAGGGCATCGGGCCCTACACAGGTTTTGCATTTTATGCGATAATCTGAGTCACGAAGTTATTGAGTTACAGAAAAGGCAGATATTTCTTGAGTTCGTAATCACTGACTTGCTTGTCAAACTCTTTGGATACATTCTTGTTGTACTCTTCGATTTCCCACTGTTTATTGGCGATGAATTTATAAAAGATATGGTCGCCCAGGGTTTCCTTTAAAAGAGCACTCTTAAACATGATTTTGATTGCTTCCGAAAGATTCTGGGGGAGAGTTTTGATGCTGAACTTTTTTTGTTTGGAGTTGCTCATTTTATAGATGTTTTCTTCAACAGGTTCAGGAAGTTTATATCTTTCTTGAATTCCTCGCATCCCCGCCATGAACATAGTGGCAAAGGCTAAATAGAGATTGCAAGAAGGATCAGGGCATCTGAGTTCTATTCGAGTTGCCTGTTCTTTTCCAGGTTGATATTCAGGTACCCGTATATAAGTGGATCTATTTCTCTGTCCCCATGCGATATAAACCGGGGCTTCGTAGCCTTCAATCAAGCGCTTGTAAGAATTCACCCACTGAGAAAGAACAGGCGAAATCTCTTGAGCATGAGTTATCAATCCGGCCATATAATGGCGTGCTATTTCTGAAAGATGATAAGAATTTTTTTTATCGAAAAATATGTTTTTTCCATTTTTCCATAGAGATTGATGGACATGCATTCCGCTTCCGTTCTGGCCGTTTAGAGGCTTTGGCATAAAGGTAGCGTAGAGATTATGCATCCTCGCCACCCTTTTTGTCATGT
>JAUWYH010000092.1 GCA_030615975.1 Candidatus Aminicenantota bacterium | reverse complement strand
ATCTGACAAAAAATTCTGGCTGCAGGAAAAGAGAGACAAATTCCTTTTTCCTGCGATTTGAGCAAGAATATTTGTGGCTTTCTTTTTTTTTTCGGGGGAAGGGTCAACATAGGAGAAGCCGTGTTTTGCCGCCCGTCTTTTAGCCTTGCTGTACCATTGGGCAAAACTAATTCTGATGTCTTTTATCCCAAGTTGATGGAGCCGTGGTGCCAGTTTCTCAAAAAAAAGAAGATTTGTGTTGATTTTTCTCTCCTCTTTCCAGTAAACAACAGGATCAAAGCGAACAGAAATTCTGTCCGGGATTCCGGCAATTTTTATCAAAGGTTCAAGCTGGGAGATCGCGACAGAAGGCGGAGGGACTCCCTGTTCTATAAAACTCCCTCCTAATCCTGTGATTGTAAAATGAAAATAAAGCTGGTCATATTTTTGGAGCGCTTCTTGTAAGCGGCTGTGATTCTGGATAAGGTTGGAAAAATTCTTTGACCAGAGGACAATTGTATGGACGCATGCTGGATTTAAATCGACAGTGTAAGTATGTCCTGAGGGGCCATAAATATTGGCCTTTTCAGATTTGAGAGCAGAAGAAAGCCACTCTGGAAAAAAAGCAACTAAATCTGTGCGTCTTGAAGCACTAATGATTCTTTTCATCATATCATTCAGCCTTGACAGTTCGAAGGTTTGACTTTAGTATTTTAACTGACGAAGAAATGTGGCGCAATGTCTACACTTAGAACAGAATCTCTGATAAAAAGTTATGACCAGCGGGTTGTGGTCAAGGGAGTGAATATTGAGGTCAGCTCTGGCGAAATCATCGCCCTTCTTGGAAGAAATGGCGCAGGCAAGACGACCACCTTTCAAATGATTGTGGGCTTGATAAAGCCGGATAGAGGAAGCATCTATCTCGATAAGAAGAATATTTCCAGATACCCCACTTATCTGAGGGCAACAGAAGGTATTACTTATCTACCTCAGGAAAATTCTGTTTTCCTCAAAGCAACAGTAGAGAATAACTTAAGGTTAATCCTTGGACTCCTGCATTACAGAAAAAAAGAGCAAAAAGAAACAGCCAAGCAGCTTCTCGATGAGCTTGGCCTCCTTCCTCTGGCCAAAGATTATGCTTACACTTTATCTGGAGGCGAGAGGAGAAGGCTGGAGATCTGTCGCTCCCTCATCCTCAAGCCTAAATTCCTGCTTCTCGATGAACCCTTTGTAGGAATAGATCCCATAACAATAGTCGAGCTTCAAAAAATAATGCTGGCGCAGAAAAACAGAGGAATAGGCATCATTCTCTCTGATCATAATGTCCGTGATACTCTTAAAATTGCAGATCGTGCCTATATCATAGATGATGGTAAAATCTTGGTGGAGGGAAGCTCTCAAGAAGTTGCCTCAAACGAAATGGCAAAAGAGAGATTCTTGGGAAAAGACTTTACATTTGTAAAGTAAGGTCTGAACTATTCTTCCCGAGAGAAAAGGTGTTCCCCCAGAGTATTGCCCATGAAATAAAGAAAAAGAAAAAAATAACAAATCAAAAGAACAAGATAAAAAATAACGACAGGAAGACCTGAAGCAGAAATCAATTTAAAGAGTGGGACTTCCATCAATCGCGAAGCAATCCAAAGGGCGATGAGCCAGATAGTTCCGATAAAAAGAAGGTCGAAGACTCTCGATTTCAACCAGATAGAAAATCTGGAAGGAGACCTTACACTTATTCCCTTTGTTTCTTCTCTCTTTTCTTTATCAAAGGGAAGGCTTTCTTGGTACACTCCTTCCTGGATGTCGATTTCTGAATCATAAGGAGAAATCGTCTCATCATGAGGCTCTTCGGCCTCAACGGGAAGCGCCTCCTCTTCTGTTTCGAGGGGCTCCTCCCTCTCCTCTTCTTCCTCAGAAAACGGAACTTCTCCGGGGAGGGGTTCCTTAATCTTCTCAGCCCAGGGGGGAAGTTCGTCTTTAGTCTCCAAGATTCCCTTCTTTATTTCGGATGGATCCGGGAGGATTTCCTCTTCTAAAGCATCCTTCTCCCCTCTTTCTTTTTTTATGGATGCCAGAAATCTTTCTATCTCCTGCTTCTCTTTCTCAGCAGGATCGACAATTCTTTTCAGCTCATCTGTTTTAAAAGTGAATTCTTTTTGTCCCTCCCCTTCCTCTTCCATCATCTCTCTCACTTCAGGAGGGGTTATTGGAAGGGGTTCTCCTGTATCTTGCCCTACCTCTCCCTCAACAATTGGCTCCTCTTCCTTCTTTATTTTTTCATCCATATCAGGAGGAGTTGCTGGTGAAGGCTCTGCTGCCTCTGCGAATTCTTCTTCCTCTTCTATCGGTTCCACTGCCTCTACCAATTCCTCTTTTTTTTCCTTTTCTATTGGCTCTGGCGGCTTGACCGACTCATCTTCATCTTCTTTAAGTTCAACAGATTCTTCATCTTTTTCTTCGGGAAGGGGTTCGTCTTTTTTCGAGCTTTTTTTCTTCGAACGCATGGGTTCTTCCTCCTTCGGTTCCTCATCCACAATTTTTTCTCCGGGGATTTCCTCTTCTATAAATTCATCCTCTGGAAAGAGAAGCTGAGTGCCGCAGTTAGAGCAGTACTCGGAAGTTTCGTCTATGATTGCTTTGCAGTAAGGACACCTTCTAACAGCCATTATTCTATTTATATAGAGAAAAAACCTCCTTGTCAATCAGAGTTCCTAGAGAAAAATGTAGGGCCCAGTCCCCGAATGGGCCGATTCCAATATGTTTGAAAAAAGGACAGGCTGCTTTTTTATAAAAAAAGTTACCTGTCCCATTTTTTGCTTTTTTTCCAGGGAACAATAGCCCCAAGCAAAATCACTATGTAACTTGTAAAAAGAGAAAAATTGACAACAGGACAAAAATTGAATAAAAATAAAAAAGCTGGGCGATTAACTCAGTGGTAGAGTGCTACCTTCACACGGTAGAAGTCACAGGTTCAAATCCTGTATCGCCCACCACTCCAAATATCATATTGGTAATTTCTGACCGCAGGCCCGGAGGCTGGTAATGAGCATCCCCCTGAAACCTATCAGGTTCAACGCTGGCATCTGTTCCAGGAAATGCTCCCGCTTCCAATCATCAATATGGGAAAGGAACTCCCATGTTTTTCAGCTCTTTTACCATTTCCTCATATTGCTCCCTGGCCTCATCCCCTGGAACGGCCCTGTCCAAATCATACATCTCTTGGATGGTTTTCCCGATGGGAGCTTCCGGAATATCTTTTTCGTATTTTTCCAGGAGAGTATTGACAATCCCATTGGCATCCTTTCTGGTCATACCCGAAAGAGCCGTGCCATAGCCGACTTCTGCTGCCAGCCGGCACTCAAGAGGAGTGCCTCTATTGTGGTGTTTGTTTCGGGCTGGGGCCATTTCCCAAAGGTTGGCCCCCGAAATAGTGCTGGCCATAGAATGCGCAGCGGTTTCATAATAAAGCATCTTGGTTCCCGGTCCGGCATTGGCAAAACCATTGGATGTCTGGGGCATTTTGGTATTACGCGCGATTGCCTGGGAATATGTGCTAACGATCCACAGCATTTCTCTGCCGGTATTGGAACCATATTTTAAATGAAAGGGGAAATTCTGCTCATAATGACTCGAGTACAGCAGGGTTCCCATCAGATGGTAAGCTGTCTGGAGAACAGCCGTCCCCTCTGCTCCACCGGCATAACCCCCATATATGGCGCCAGCTAGATTCCCCGAATAACAACCGTACTGCTGGTAGTGCAGCGCTTTGTTCATCATTTCATTATTGGTTAACAATTCTGTGGTTGAGGCAACCAGCCGGCTATCGGTTGTCCGTATTCCGTATTCATTATCGGAAACATGAATCTGAGAAGAATCCGCTTCAGCCGTGCCAACAGCGACAAAATGGATACCCGGTCTTCCCACCAGCCTGGCAGCCGCCCTCAGGTTCATGGCATGCATCAGGCTCCCGCCCAGCTCGGTGGGCGAATGGGAGCTTATCTTTCTTCCAAAAAAATACTCGAGAATGGGGGCACAGATTCCATCCAAAAGTGGTTCTTTCAAATAGGCAACACATGCCTTGAAATGATCCTTTTCATCATAGGTAATGTCAGGGCTAAAGAGCATAAAAGGCGGTGTTTTGTCTTCTGGTTTTCTGGCGATAAAGGGGCGGGCATCCTTACCTGCGCCAAATAAATACGAGCCCGGTAGACCTAAAAATGCCTCATCCAACTCTTCCCGCGTAAACTCAATAATCCTATGAGTGGTGGTGTTATAGACGCCAATGGAAAGAAAAGCCTCCACAGCCGCATTCCATACCGCATCGGCCATGCTATCATCCATATTTACTGGGTTATTGGGATCATATTTAATCTCATATTTTTGAACCACCCTTCTGATACCTGGAATCACCCGTTCATTTATGAACTTCTTTTCCTCCATAAAAACGCCCGTCTCAGAGCGATTATTCACTTCCCATATCCTATATGGCGGTGTTCCCATGATTATCTGACTCCTTTATTATTGATTAATTTTTCAGCTAATTTAACTGCACTCGCGGCATCATTGGCCCAGCCATCGGCACCAATTCTGTCGGCCCAATCTTGGTTGGTAGGGGCGCCCCCTATTATGACTTTGAATTTTTCTCTCAATTTCATTTCGTTTAAGAATTCCACCACTTCTTTTTGTCCCAGCATGGTTGTGGTCATAAGAGCCGAGAGGCCAATCAAATCTGCTTTTTCGCGCTCCGCTGCTTTGACAATATCTAGAGAATCAACATCAGATCCCAAGTCGACAACATCAAATCTATTGGCATTCAAGAGCGTTATAACGATATTTTTTCCGATTTCATGTATATCGCCTTTTACCGTCGCCATGATAATTTTGGCAGGCTTCATCTCCAGATCGGAGCCCTCCTCCTTTAGTCTTGGCTCAAGAACTTTTAAGATTTCAACTATAGCATCGGAGGCCAACATCATTTCCGGCAAAAATATTTCAAATTTTTCAAATGCCTCTCCAATCTCTCTTATGGCTTGGATAAGGGAATCCGCGATTTCTACCGCAGGTATTCCCTCCGATAAAATTTTTTCTGTCAATTCAAGCAAAGACCCAATATCTCCAGATTTCATTGCATTGATCAAATTTTCTTTTTCTGTCACGCATATCTCCTTAATTTTCTTCTTTGTTCATTTACCGCAATCTACAATATACGAAAACAGCCGAACTCATATCGTAAAAGAAAAATGATTATAACATTATTAATTCATTTCAGGATAGAGCAGGGCATTGAATAAAAATTTGGTGCTTCCTTCATTAACTGTTGTTACTAAGCCGAAATCCACATAAACTTCTCTACTTGGATCCGAGTTCTCAAAAACAAGGAAAACCACCAAAAAAGGATTTCCACTGCAGTAAAGATTTCCCGAAAGCTAAGTTGTTTTTTGACTAATCCGGCTTGCATTGCAGGTGTCCGGGTTTCATCCCCGATTCATCAAAATCCAAACGAGATTTGTGGAGTCTGTAGTATGGCGTTCCCTTTGTTGAACAGAAAGTCTTTTTACAGGTCTTGCAGAGATAACGCCGCCGTCTCCCTTGTCTTGTTGTATACTTCGAATGACGGATAATATTACCTTTACCAAACTTACCATGATCCTGACAATTTTCGTTCTGGCAGCAGCGATCTCTTACAGGCTTATACTTCATTGGACATATTCCTAGCTATACGATTGTACTTAACTTGTTTGGAAATAATAACTTGACAAAATACGCCATTGGCGTATACTTGTAATGTGATATTTATTGAAACCAGCATATTCACCAAGGAGATAAGACGTTTGCTGCCGGATGATGATTACAAGCAATTGCAGACAGCTTTGATGCTGAGGCCTGATGCCGGAGATCTCATTCATGGTACTGGAGGATTACGGAAGATCCGTTGGAATCTTCCACATAAAGGAAAGCGGGGAAGCCTAAGAGTGATCTATTACTGGGACAGGGGAAACACAATTTACATGCTTTTACCTTATAAAAAAACGGAAACTGATGATTTATCATCATCACAGTTGAAAAGACTGCGTTCCTTGGTAAAAGGGAGACTTGAATGAAAGAAGAACATTTTTCTAAACTTGTTGCCAGCATAAAGGAAGCTGGGGAGATTAAGGCAGGTCGAAAAAAGCCCAGTCGTAAATACGAGATTACGCCACCAGATATCAAAATGGTACGCGAGAAACTCCAAGTAACCCAAAAAGAATTCGCGATGTTGATTGGAGTCAGTACGCGGACTCTACAAAATTGGGAACAGGGGCGTCGAAAGCCAGAAGGTCCTGCAAATGCCCTTCTAAAAGTCGCTGCCAAGAATCCCAAAGCCGTGCTTGAAGCCCT
>JAUWYH010000142.1 GCA_030615975.1 Candidatus Aminicenantota bacterium | reverse complement strand
CATTCCCAAGGATGGTCCCTCAGCCGGAGTGACAATTGCTACTTCGATTATTTCAGTTTGCGCGGATAAGAAAGTTAAATGCGATGCGGCAATGACAGGAGAAATCACTCTGAGGGGAAATATTCTTCCCGTTGGGGGCGTGAAAGAGAAAGTCTTGGCGGTTCAACGAGCAGGAGTTAAAAAAATGATTCTACCTCTCCCAAACAAAAAAGATATGATCGACATTCCGAAGAAAATAAAAAAAGAGATGCAATTTATATTTGTTGAGGAAATAAAAGAAGTTTTTAAGCAAGTCTTAGTATAAATTGATAATTAAAATAGAAAATGTAGGGCTCGATCTCTGAGCGGGTTGACAGCGGTCCGTTCGGGGAACGGACCCTACATTTTTATTCTGATTACTGCTGGGCTCTGGGCAGGAGGATGGAATAATACGCTAATGGGATGTAAAGCCCTTGCTCTAGGAGGGGCTTTTGTCGGTGTTGCAGATGACCCGAGTGCTATCTTTTATAATCCAGCTGGTCTGGTGTTTCAAAGGATTATTGAGAGAGAAAATCCCCATCAAACACAATCTCAGAAGGGCCTGATTGATAGACTTCTTCTTTTTCCCACTCTACAGTCAGATTGCCCATGCTTGTTCTCACTTTAACCTTTCTATCTGTAAGATTCTTTAAGATAGAAGCCACCACAGCTGCACAGGATCCGCTTCCTGAAGAAAGAGTTTCCCCAACGCCTCTTTCCCAGAAAAGGACCTCAATTTCTTCTTTGTTTAACACTCTGATAAACTCGATGTTTGTTCTATTAGTAAAGAAAGGATGAGATTCGATTTCTAGTCCGATTTGATGCCATTCGATTCGTGAAGGAAAACGGTCGACAAAGATAGCGCAATGAGGATTGCCGAGGGAAACGGCTGTAATCGGGTAAATCTTTTGATTGATAGAAAGAGGATAGTCTATTATTTTTTCATGAGAGGTGCCATCATCGAAAGGGATTTCTTGTGATTTGAGACGGGGAACGCCCATCTCGATTTTCAGGAGAAAAAGATTTTTTTCCTGGCTAATGAGCTCACATTTTCTCTCACCTGCAGTAGTAAAAAAAACTATACATGGAGAGCCAATCTTTTTTTGGTAATAAAGATAAGCAGCTGCACAACGGAGTCCGTTTCCAGATACTTCGGCTTCTGTCCCATCAGCATTGAATATTCGGAAGTTGATAGTGACTTTTGCTTTGTTTTGGATGGATATTAGAAGCAATCCATCCGCACCAACCCCTGTATGTCGATCGCAGAGGCGTTGGGCAAGATCGCCTATCTCAGAAAGTTGTTTGACCCTAGAGGAGTCGATAATCAAGAAATCATTGCCTAAAGAATGAACCTTGGTAAACTTCATTCACGGTATCCTTAGGGTTCGGATGAATTCAAGTGGCTCTCTATCTGTTTCTCTTCGGATGAGCAACATGATTGGATCTCCAGATTCTAATCTTTTCAAAATTTTATCCAGACCTCCTAAACTTTTCATTTTTCTCTGGTTAACCTCTAGGATAATATCATATTTTCTGAGGCCTTTTCTCTCTGCCTCGCTGTAGCGGCGGACCTCGGTGATAAGAAGGCCCTCCTTGGTTTGCAGTCCCAAGCGCCTTGCAAGGCGAGGAGTTAATTCCACAACAGAAAAACCTAAATCTTTTCCAGGAGCGGCATATGGTTCTTGTTCTTCTTCTGGTTCTAATTCTGCAAGTTCAGCGGTTAAAATCTTCTCTTTCCCATCGCGAATGATTTTTATTTCGATCTCTTTTCCAGGTTGTATATCAGCAATTTTAAATCTTAAATCATTTGGGTCCTTGACAGGCGTGCCGTTAATTTCTACTATCACATCATAACGCTTCAATCCTGCTCTCTCTGCGGGTAAATCAGGCTCCACTCCCGTTACTAAAGCTCCCCTTGCCTCCTTTAAATTAAGAATCTTTTTTTGGTCTTCAGTAATAGCTTGAATCACAATCCCAAGGTATCCTCGGATAACCCTTCCTTTTTCTTTGAGCTGCTTAACAATTTTTTTGGCCAAGTTCGAGGGAATAGCAAAGCCAATGCCGATATTTCCTCCTGTTGGAGTTAAAATATTGCTTGTGATTCCGACAACTTCTCCCTCTAAATTCACTAGAGGACCGCCGCTGTTTCCTCGGTTTATAGCAGCATCTGTCTGGATAAAGTCTTGATAATCAGGCACATTCAAACTCCCTCCAAGTTGCCGTCCTTTGGCGCTAACAATTCCTGCGGTTACGGTGTGCTCCATACCTAAGGGGTTGCCGATGGCCAAAACCCATTCTCCCACCTTCAGCTGGGTGGAATCCCCGAGTTTGGTAAAAGGAAGATTTTTACCCTCAACCTTCAGTAAAGCAAGATCTGTCTTGCTGTCAGTGCCCACAACTTCAGCTTTGTATTCATCTTTATTAACTGAGAAAACAGTGACTTTTATGGTATTTTCGACTATATGATTGTTGGTCAATATATATCCATCGGAGGCTATAAAAAAGCCTGTGCCATAGGCGATGGAATGGTATTCCTGTTCTCTTTCACGGGGGATATCAAAAAATCTATTCCAAAAATCCTCAAAAGGCCATTCATCCCCAAAACCCCTGACTTTTCGCTTTTCGACCTTTTCAGCTTCAATTTTTAGAACTGCTGGGCCCACTTTCTCCACAATTTTAACAAAATCGGGCCACGAGCTTGATTGGGAAACGGAAGAGGCATAAAGAGCTGATGTAAATGAGGACGAAGATGGTTCATCTGAGAAGACTTCAGAAGAATTTTTTTCAGGGAGGTAAACAAAGATCAGTCCTGCTAAAAATATTCCCAGGAAAAAGCTTATCAGAGCTATCAGCAGTGTTTTTTTCATTTCTTTTCCTCCTTAATCTTAGTAATAAGTTAACACACTCGTTTGGAAAATTCAATCAATCTACATATGAAACTCATGATAAAAGGAAAAGTTGCATTAAAAATTTATTGTTATAATATGTAGATATGGATCATTTCCCAAAAAGTTACAAAACATGTTATTAAAAAAAGGAGTTTTGATAGTTTTTGAAGGAATTGACGGTGCAGGAAAAACCACTCAAGCAGAAATTCTCTTGACCAAACTTCAGAAAAATGGATTTGAAGTGGTTTATTTTCAAGAGCCTTCAAGAGGAAAATGGGGCCGTATCATTAAAGAAAAAGCCCTTCTCCCTGATTCTCTCACTCCTGAAGAAGAGTTGGAACTATTTCAGCGGGATAGAAAAGAGAACGTAAAAAGGAACTTAAAGCCTGCTCTTGAGAAGAAGAGGGTGGTCATATTGGATAGATACTATTTTTCGACTATAGCTTATCAAGGGGCAAAGGGAATTGATCCTGAATGGATAAAGAGTAGCAACGAGAAGTTCGTCATAAAACCCGATTTGGTTTTTATCCTTGATATCGAGGCAAAAAAAGGTCTTAAACGGATAGAGGATAGAAAGAGGAAGGATAAGCTTTTCGAGCGAGAGGAATATCTGGTTAAAGTTAGAGAAATATTCAAGGGTTTCAAGGGAGAAAATATAATCCATATCGATGGAAAAAGACCCAAGGAAAAGATCAGCAAAGAGATAAAAAAAATCGTCGTCGATTACATAAAAAATACTGATAACAAAGAAAGCAATATATTCGAGAAGAATAAGCAGTAATGGTAAATGGTGAAATGTAGGGCCCGCTCCCTGAGCGGGCCGATTATAGTCTGTTCGGGGAACGGAACCCTACACTAGTGTCCTGTCATCTATGTAATGTCGCAAAGATGACCGTCATTCCCGCGGAAGCGGGAATCTAGAAGCACCGAAGTAGCCAGAAATACTGGATTCCCACATTCGTGGGACTGACGAGTGCCTGATACGATATTTCACGCATGACACGACAGTAAGCATCTTTTTTCCCAACAAACAAAGGGCATATAGGATACGCCACGATAGATCTTGCGGAGTTTCGAGACCGCCGAGAAGGACGGTGAGGGAATGGCGTGAAAAATCTGAACGGGAGCGAAGCCATTCCCAAAGTCATTTTATTATCACGCAAAAAAAGATTTTTCCGCAAGTCAATTTAAGGCAATCTCGACTCGTGAATAATACAGGTTAGGTTATTCTTTCTAGCCCATCCATGTATGGTCGTAAAGCCTCTGGAATAAAAACAGAGCCATCTTCCTGTTGAAAACTTTCCAGAATGGCGCTTACTGTTCGTCCTAAAGCCACTCCTGATCCATTCAGTGTATGAATAAATTCCGGTTTTGATTTGGAGTCTCTTCGGAAACGGATATCAGCTCTTCTCGCCTGGAAATCCTCACAATTAGTACAAGATGAAATCTCCAAGTATTTCTTGCGGTGAGGCATCCAGAGCTCTAGATCATATGTTTTAGCCCCAGCAAATCCTAAATCTGCAGTGCAAAGGATAACAACCCGATAGTGCAAGCCCAATCTTTTCAAAACTTCTTCAGCATCGACAGTCATCCTCTCCAGTTCTTCGTATGAATTTTCAGGTAAAGAAAAAGTCATAAGCTCAACCTTGTTGAATTGATGCTGGCGGATTAGACCCCTTATATCTTTTCCATATGAGCCTGCTTCACGACGAAAACATGGGGTGTACGCCACAAATCTT
>JAUWYH010000125.1 GCA_030615975.1 Candidatus Aminicenantota bacterium | reverse complement strand
AGGCCAACTGTTTCCTGTACAACATCTAAGGCTTCCTCACCATCCTCCGCCTCCAAGAATTGGCATCCTTCATACTCCAGTATCATTTTGAGGGATTTTCGGATGTTTTCTTCATCATCCACAACCAAGATTTTTGCTTTCAGACGATCTTTCATTGTATTTTTCTTCTTATTAAATTTACTATCATTTTAGCACAATTCTTATTATTCAGGAAATTGGAGAAAAAGATGCTTACCCTAACCCCCATTGAATTTGAAATGCCTCCCTTCCTGACTTATAATTAACTAAGGATCATCTCCCAAAAAATTGCAAAATAATATAAGAGACATATAATTAATAGGTCCATGCCATGAAATATATAAAAAACAAATTCAAGTCAATCCTCCTTTTAGGTAGCCTTATTTTTGTTTTTAATTTTTATGCTTTTAATCAAGAAGGAGCTCAATCCAAATATTTTGAACTCGAAAACGGACTGAAAGTCTTTCTTTATAAAAGAAGTACACTTCCAATGATAAATCTAGTATTCGCCGTCAACCTTGGATCCAAAAATGAGTCAGAGGAGACAAGCGGATTGGTTCACATCCTCGAGCATTATATTTTATTCAGGGGAACTGAATTTCGAAGCGGCTCTGAAATCAGCCAGGACATAAGGCGACATGGAGCCCATTTTAATGCCCATACAGGACGTGATCTTGCACTTTTTGAAATGAGCCTTCCTTCTGAATATGCAGATTTCGCCCTCCAAAACCAAAAGGAAATCCTTTTTAACCTGATAATCACTCAAGAAGAACTCGATAAAGAAAAAAAAGTGATTCTTGAAGAACTGAGCCAGATTCAAGATGATCCTCTAAAATATGCGACTTCCCTTGCTTATCAAAACCTTTTCAGGAACCACTCCTACCAAAGACCCATTTACGGGAAAAGAGAAATTATCGAAGCTGCAACAAAGGAACAAATAGAAAATTTTTATCGGGATTATTTCATCCCATCAAATTGTGCTCTGGCCATTGTCGGAGATTTCAACATCGAAGAAATGGAAGAAAAAGTAAAAAAAGTGTTTGGTCCCTTAGAGGGCAAGAAATTGACCCCATCTAAATTCGAAAAAATCCAGAGGCTTGAAAAAACTATCGAAATTGAAAGAGAGATGGATGTAAATCAAGCCTATCTGGTGATTGGGACACTAGCACCTGACTACAACAATCCTGATCAATATGCCATCGACATATTAACAGAAATTTTGGGTCGAGGTGTCAACCCGATGCTCAATTATCCTTTGAAAGGAAAAAGGAAATTGGCTCATTCTATCTCAATGAGCTATATTTCCCTCAAATACAGTGGCGCTATTTTAATTTATCTTACCCTCGACCAAAAATTCGTAAAATCTGCAAAAAGCGAAACGATTCAATTCTTGAAAATGACAAGACGCCAGAATTATTCAAAAAAAGATTTCTTTGGGGAAGATCAGTTTTATGCTTTCGATTATTTAGAGAGCAGCAAAAATCAATTAAAATTTGCCTTTCATAAATCCCAAGAAAAAGGCCTTTCTGTAGCCACCTCTCTTGCCAGGTTTATGCTTTTGAATGAAAATCAAAATCGAGGAAAATATTCGGAAAACATAAAAAAGATAAAATCATCAGACTTGAGGAAAGTAGCCGGTAAGTATTTAAGCAAAGGAAAATATGTCATCGTATCGATATTACCAAAGAAGGAAAAATAGAATTATGACTTTTCAAAAAATTATCTTAAAGCTCATAATTTTAGTTATGTTATGGACTTTGGCAAACCCTCTGGCTTTTGCTGACCAATCACTTCCCCCAGGCAAAAATCTTCTCAAGAAAAAAATTTTAAAGAACGGTCTTACATTGATCTATCAGATAGATGAATCTTCTGCTATCACCGCTCTTCATATTCTTTTTCGAGGAGGGAAAAAAGCAGCGCCTCCAGGGAAAAGAGGACTATCTTACCTTACCACACGTTTGGCTGTAGAAATTCCAGATCGGGGAAAAGTTCAAGCCTTGATGAGTATTGCCTCCCGTACCTCTTTGAGCTCGAAAGGAGATTATACTTTCATCAAAATAGCTTGCCTATCTGAAGTTCTCGAAGAGACTTTAAAAATAATGTCAAAAATCATGACAGATCCTCTCTTTTCAGGGCTGCGAATCAACTGGATAAAAGAGCTCATGCTCAATATTAAAAAAACAGAAGAAGATAATCCCCTCAATGTGGCTCACAATGCTCATTTAGAAACATTATTGGCTGAGAAAAACTACGGTGGCTCTGTGTTCGGGACTGAAGACTCTCTGAAAGAGATAGAAAAAAAAGATATAGTCAATTTTTACAATAATTATTTTAGAGGCGGTAACATGATTGCAACCGTTTCATCTGACTTAGAGAAAAAAGAACTCCTTAAAATATGTACAAAATATCTTAAAGAATTTCCGGAAGGAACTCCGCCTCAATCAAAACCTGAGTCTTTCTCAAGGAAAGAAGATAGAAAAATTTTTATAGAAAAAGAAACCAAACAATCTGTTGTTTCTCTTGCCTTCCCTTTGCCAAAGCTCACAACAAGAAATTTTACGCTCGCTTTTCTGTTAGAAACCCTTCTGGGAAAGGGAGTTGGCTCAAAACTTTGGCCTTTAAGATCAAAGGAAAAGCTTGCCTACAATGTCGACTCTCGCGCCACCCCAATGATAGAAGGAGGAATCCTTGAGGCCTATCTAGAAACAGATAATAAAAAAAAAGAGACTGCGATGGAGGCATTGAAAAAAGTTCTTGACGAACTCTTCAAGGAAGGAGTGACAGAGGAAGAGTTCGAAGTGACAAAAATCCAGTCTAAAGCCATATTCCTGAGAGATAATGAAACAAAAGAAGCAAAAACGCTTAACCTCGCCGCCTTTGAGGCCTTAGGTCTTGGCTATGAATTTCTAAACACCTTTTCTAAGGAAATAGAAACAATCACCCTTGAAGAGATAAATGCTTACATCAAAGATGTTCTTAACCCTGAAAAGGGGATGGAAGTAATTGTCGGCTCCAAAGATAAAAATAAAGGTTCATCTCCCATTTAGTTGTAAAAATTAATACCTTTTTTACAGAATGTCATTCCTGATTTATAGAATGCAATTCCCGTTTTACAGAATGTCATTCCGTTTTTACAATATGTCATTCCTGCGGAGCTTGTGCCCGCGGAGCCTGTGCCTGCGAAGGCAGGTAGCGGGTAGCAGGAATCCAGGACTTAACACCTTTTTTACAGAATGTCATTCCTGCGCAAGCAGGAATCCAGGCAAAAGAAAAATGTCATTCCCGTGAAAACGGGAATCTAGAGATATCTGGATAAGAGTCTTTCATATTTCTGGTTTCCCGCTTCCGCGGGAACAAGCCTGGATTCCTGCTTGCGCAGGAATGACAGCCCTTTTTCTGGATTCCCGCTTCCGCGGGAATGACAAATGGGAGATGATCCTTATTTATTAGCTGTTATGTTTTCTACATCATCTACTGTCTTAGGAATGGACTTGCCCAGCACTTTATGTCCCTCTTCTGTCACAAGGATATTATCCTCGATTCGGATCCCTCCAAAATCTCGGTATTGATTAACCTTTTCATAATCAATAAACTGCTCAAACTTTTTCTCAGAAATCCATTTGTCGATCAATGCAGGAATAAAATAAATCCCTGGCTCCGCTGTCATCACAAAACCAGGGTGGAGTTCTCTAGCAAACCTTAAATAAGCAAGGCCGAACTGATCGCTTCTTTTTACTCTTTCATCATAACCGACAAATTCTTCACCTAAATCCTCCATATCATGAACATCAAGGCCCACCATGTGACCCAATCCATGGGGAAAGAATAGCGCATGGGCCCCTGCCTTTACCGCCTCGTCTATGTCGCCTTTTATCATTCCCAGCTCTTTTAACCCGGCTGCAATTATCTTGGCAGCCTGGACGTGAATATCTCTGAATTTGATACCAGGTTTAATAGATTTGATGGAGTCTTCCTGGGCCTTGAGCACGATCTCGTATATTTCCTTTTGTTTTTGAGTGAATTTTCCTGTCACAGGGAAAGTTCTTGTGATGTCTGCAGCATAATGCAGCGCGGACTCTGCACCAGAATCGTTGACAATAAGCCGACCTTCTTTAAGAATATTCCCATGATAATGGTTGTGGAGTATCTGGCCATTGATGGTTAGAATTGTCGGGAATGCTAGGCTGCAGCCAGAAGAAAATGCAATCCCTTCAATTCTTCCGACAATATCCCTTTCATAAATTCCCAGACGTGCCGTCTTCATCGCAGTAGTATGCATCTCATATGTCACGCTATGAGCTTTTTCCATCTCCTCAATCTCTTCTTTTATCTTAAATGATCTTTGCTCTACCACAGCTTTTATGAGCTCTTTTGAAGCATAATCATTGGCTACAGCATGATGAATTCCCAACAATTCTTCTATCTTCAAAGCTATCTCCGGTCTGTAAGGTGGAAGATAATGAATTTTCTTTCCTTGCTGAATAGCTTGTTTCAGCGTCTTTTCTAAATCCTTTGGAGGAGCTGTATCTTTGACACCGGCCTGCATGGCTCTTTCTTTAAGCGATGGAAGAGCACCCATCCAGATAATATCTTCAACACTCACATCTTCTCCGAATACAATCTCTTTGTCGGCCTCCACATCTATCACTGCAGCAAGGCATGGGGTATCAAGACCATAGAAATAGAGGAATGAGCTATCCTGTCTGAATGGATAGGGGTTTGCAGGATAGTTCATTGGGCTTTCCTCGTTTCCTAAGAAAAGAATGAGTCCTCGTTGGATCTGTTTTTTTAAACGATCTCTCCTTTGGCTGTAAATTTTTGAGTCAAACATTTTTTACTCCTTATAATATTAGGCCCGATGAGGGCATCGGGCCCTACATTTTATGTTCATCTCCTCATTAATTTTAAAGATTAATACCTTTTTTACAGAATGTCATTCCTGATTTATAGAATGCAATTCCCGTTTTACAGAATGTCATTCCTGCGCAAGCAGGAATCCAGGCAAAAGAAAAATGTCATTCCCGTTACCTGCCTTCGCAGGCACAAGCTTCACGGGAATGACA
>JAUWYH010000093.1 GCA_030615975.1 Candidatus Aminicenantota bacterium | reverse complement strand
CTGAGTCCTGATCGGGTAAGAGTTTTAGCAACTTCTTTTGCCAGAGGGGCAGTTCTTTTGTCCATGACTCCAACGTAGTTAGGTCGGTTAAAAAAAGCGATTTCTACTTCTGTATCCGAAATCATTCCACCAGCATAATTGATTATGCATCTCAAAACATTTTCTTTGCCAAAAATCTTTGCCACCTGATCCTCATTATCGAGTCCATTCTGAAAGACCACAATCTTGGGAGGAGTGGAGAAGATTTCTGAGATTTCAGAGGCAATATCCATAAGAGAGTATGCCTTTACACAAATAAAAATTAGATCAGGTTTCTCCTTTATTTCCTTTAGAGAAAAATGATATTTTTTGGGAAATCCTATGAAGTCCCCTGTTATTTGGTTTCTCGGATCTTTAACCGCGAGTCCCTTTTTCTTCATTCTAAGAAGGCGTTCTTTTAAAATATCCACAAGAGTCACATCTATTCCTTCTTTCAAAAGATAAGCGCTTAGAATGCTTCCCACAGGACCGACTCCAATAACCAGACAATGTTTCATATAGTGCCTCCTTAAAGATTTGAATGGATTATAACCTGAGCCTTGCTATTTCATTATTTATTTATAAAGGGAAGATTTGTCAAGCTCTTCGTATAGCTGAGATCGATTATAAATGGTATTGTCGAAAAAAGGGGACATGCAACTTTTTTCTAAAAAAGTAGCCTGTCCCTTTTATTCAAAACATTGATTTTTTGACATCAAATGCTCCCTGTGCTATAAGTCCTTTTCTACGGGATGTCTGGGAGGAAAGACAGGAAAGGGAAGAATTGAAGAAGGATAAGGGACCAAATTTCTTGCTTGAATTCCAAATTTTCTTGAAAAGAAATATCCGATAGAAAAATATTTTGTCATGTATTGTACTTACATTACTCCCAAATAAAGGAGGGTGTTTCATGCGTTTTAATAATCATCATATTTTTTTGGTCTCATTCCTGAGCACAATTCTTTTCCTTTTTTTGATCCCAGGATTATTGAATTCAGAACAGAGGCAAAGTGAGGATCTATTCAAAGCTTTCGAGTGGCGAAACATTGGTCCTGCGAATATGGGTGGACGTATTTCGGATATTCAGGCCCTTGACGATGACTACCGGTATGTTATTGTGGCTTCGGCTTCTGGCGGAGTCTGGAAATCAAAAAATGCCGGGACGACCTGGGAGCCTATTTTTGACAATTATGGTTCTTCCTCGATCGGTGCAGTTGCCGTTTTCCAGAAGGATCCGAGTCTCATTTGGGTTGGAACAGGGGAGGCAAACGTCCGCAACAGTGTCATTTGGGGTGATGGCATTTACAAATCCACAGACGGCGGTAAGATATTTACTCGAATGGGACTGAAGGAGACCCATCATATCGCACGGATTGTGACCCATCCGACCAGCCCGGACATCGTATATGTTGCAGCTCAAGGACATCTTTGGGCCTACACTGGAGAGCGGGGCTTGTTCAAGACCATAGATGGAGGAGAAACCTGGCAAAAATTGGCGAACGGCCTTCCCGTTGATAGCAAAACAGGATGCATCGATATCAAGATGGATCCAAAAAACCCAGATATCCTTTATGCTGCTTTTTGGCAGCGGCTTCGCAGGCCTTATCGTTTTGAAAGTGGTGGTCCAATCGGCGGGATTTTTAAATCGAGCGACAGAGGCCAATCGTGGAAAAAGCTCACCAATGGACTCCCTTCTGGTGATATCGGTCGGATTGGCCTTGCGATTTTTCGCAAGAATCCGCAGATTGTTTTGGCCATCATCGAACACGGCTTCCAGCCCCAGCGAGGCACCCCTGATTATGATGATATGAGCAAACTCGGTTCAGGTGTTTACCGCTCAGAAGATGCTGGTGAAAGTTGGAAATACATGAACCGCTATAACAATCGTCCTTTCTACTACAGTCAGATCTATATAAATCCCAGCGACGATAAGCTCGTCTATGCCATGGGTACTAGAGCCCAGGTTTCAGAGGATGGAGGAAAAACTTTCCAGCAAGGCATGCCAGGCATTGCAGGAGATTTTCATGTCATGTGGCTCGACCCACACAGCAAAGACCGCTATTACGTTGGGAATGATAAGGGCATTTCCCTGACGCATGACCATGGCAAGTACTTCAATTTTTTCGATAATTTTGCCATCGGCCAGATATATGAAGTCTCTGTGGATATGAGAGATCCATATTATGTGTATGTCGGACTCCAGGACAATGGCGTTTGGGGAGGTCCAAGCAATAGCCGCGATTACAATGGTATTCTGAACGAACACTGGTTTAAATTTCACAGCGGCGATGGATTTTACACGGCAGCTGATCCGACTGACTGGATGACTGTTTACAGCGAAAGACAAAACGGCCGCCTCAACAGAAATCATGCGCTTTTCCGCCAGATGTCGAAACCAATCACTCCAACCCAAACCAACACGTTCAACTGGGATGATGTGATTCCAGAAGCGAAAGACTCGAAAAGACCAACAGTGCGCATGAACTGGAACACACCTTTTATTATTTCCCATCACAATCCCCACACACTCTATTATGGAGCTAATTTCCTTTTTAAGAGCGTAAACCGAGGCGACCAATGGAGAGTGATCAGCCCCGATTTATCCACAAACGACCCCGAAAAGACTATAAGAGAGAGTGGTGGCCTGACGCGTGATGTTACAGGTGCGGAGACACACTGTACGATAGTTGCCATATCAGAATCTCCGCTCATGCCGGGTTTGATATGGACCGGGACAGATGATGGGAATGTTCAGCTCACTCGAGATGACGGCAAGACCTGGAGCAATGTCCGTTCCAATATCAAAGGTGTTCCTGAGGGACTCTGGGTGAGCCGCGTGGAAGCCTCCCATTTTGACCAGGGAACATGCTATGTTGCTTTTGATGGTCACCGAAGCGATGTCTTTAAACCCTATCTATTTAAGACCACAGATTTTGGCAAGACTTGGGAAAATATCGGCAGTAACCTCCCAGATGGCCATTGTATTCATGTGGTTAGAGAGGATGGAAAGAACAAGAATCTTCTCTTTGTCGGAACCGAATTTGCGGTTTTTGCTTCGATAAACGGAGGAGCGACCTGGACACGCTTGATGAATGGAATGCCGGCGGTTTCGGTTCATGATTTGAAAATTCATCCTCGCGACTGCGATTTGATCGCTGGAACGCATGGCCGGAGTGTCTGGATTCTTGATGACATCACTCCATTGCAGCAAATAACAGATGAAATCCTTGAGGCGGATGCTCACCTTTTTGGCAGCCCTGTTGCAACCAGATGGGAAGCGATAAGCAGGGGGGCAACCCGGGGCCATCAATTATTCATCGGCCGCAATCCTCTATCGATGGTTCAAGTGCCACCGTCGAATTCCCCTTCCCGCATTCAGAATACGGCCACCCTCAATTACTACCTTAAAGAGAAAGCAAAGAGCAAACCTGTGCTGGAAATCAGCAACCTTAAAGGAACAATGAAGATTGAGATCAAACTAGAAAATTTACCAGGAATCAACCGCTGTCGCTGGAACATGCGCTTCAAGCCAACAGAAAAACAGCGGAAAAATTTCCTCAAGCAGATGGAAAATATCTTCAAGGTATTGCGCCAGCGCGTTGAACACAATCGGGAGCAGCGGCTCGAGCAACTCTACCAGGAATTTAAAAAAGCTCAAACTGTGGATGAATTGAACCGAATCAGACAGCAGTTGATAGAAAAATTCCGGGATCTTGGCCGTGGAAGACGCTTTTTCGGCAGCCCACTTGAAGGCCCTGAGGCTAGTCCAGGAACCTATAAGCTAAAAATGAGGGTGGGGGATAAAATATATCCAGGAATTCTTTTAATTCGAGATGACCCCTTGCTCAAAGACGGAAAATAAACAATTTCAAAAATTTATAAAATTTAGGAGGAGGGCATGAAAAAACGATTCTTTACGCTTATTGTTTTTATTTTCAGCATAGCCCTACTCATCGCTACTGTAGTGGCCGATGAAGGCATGTGGCCCATCAGCGAAATACACAAATTAGCCCTTCGCTCAAAAGGCTTGGAGATTTCTCCCGAAAAAATCTTTAATCCCAAAGGGCTTAGTTTGATTGATGCTGTTGTCCAGGTAGGAGCAACTGGATCGTTTGTTTCCCAAAATGGCTTGATTATAACCAATCATCATGTTGCTTATGGTGCAGTTCAAGCTGCCAGCACAAAAGAAAAAGATTATATTAAACATGGATTTTTAGCTCGAAATCGATTTGAAGAAATTCCGGCCAAGGGTAGAACTGCCCGCATCACCGAATCCTACCGGGATGTTTCAGATGCGGTGTTGAGTGTGGTCAAGGAGGGAATGGATTTTGCCAAGAGGACCAAGGCCTTAGAAAAGAAGATAAAGGAAATCGTGGCAGAGACAGAAAGGAAGAATCCTGGCAAGCGGGCCGAGGTTGCCGAAATGTTCAGTGGAAAGACCTATGTCCTTTTTATCTACACTTACCTGAAAGACATTCGACTTGTCTATGTCCCTCCGCGTTCTATTGGTGAATTCGGAGGAGAAGTGGACAATTGGATGTGGCCTCGCCATACAGGGGATTTTTCTTTCATGCGGGCTTATGTCGGACCTGACGGCTCTTCCGCTGAGTATTCGCCTGAGAATGTTCCTTTTCATCCTAAGAAATTCCTCAAAGTGGCCCCTGAAGGAGTGGATGAGGGTGATTTTGTTTTTCTTTTAGGTTATCCCGGAAGAACCTACCGTCACCGGACTTCCCATTTCTTAGCCTTTGAAGAAGAAGTCAGGATGCCTTATGTGGCGGATTGGTATGCCTGGCAAATTTCTGTAATGGAGAAAATGAGCGAAGGAGATCGTGCCGTTGCTATTAAACACTTATCACGTATCAAAGGTCTTTCCAATACGATGAAAAATTATCGTGGAAAACTCAAAGGTTTAAAAAGAGTCCGTCTGGTGGAGAGAAAAAGAAAAGAAGAAAAAGCTCTTCAGAATTTCATCGAAACAGATGAAAACCTGAAAGCTGAATATGGGAACATTCTGGAAGAGATTGACAAAATCTATACTCAGAGGCGAGAGCAGGCAGAATACGAATTGATTCTGGATTATCTTCGACGCAGCGTAAACATGATTTATTTTGGATACACCGCTTATGAGGCAGCAGTGGAACTTCAGAAGAAGGATCTTGAGCGAGAGTCAGCCTATATGGACCGTAATTTTCATCTTACAAAGGAAAGGTTGCAATTGACATTACGGAATTATTACGAGCCCACCGATAAGGTGATTTTAAAGGAGATGCTGAAGAGGGCGGCTCATCTACCGAAGAATCAGCGTATTTCGGCTATTGATAATCTCATTCAGGATGCCAATCCTGAGAATGCTATCGATGATTTTATAAAAAAAACCTACAGCGAAACAAGATTGAATGAAACTCAGTTTTTAATGGAAGCACTTGCAAAATCACCTCAAGAGCTAAAGAAGATGAAAGACCCTTTTATCGATTTTGCCGAGGGCTTATATCCCACTTATCAAAAACTCAAAGAGGTTCAGAAAGCGCGAAAAGGTGCTTTAGATAAGCTTTACTCAAAGCTTATAGACGTAAAGAAAAAATTTCTAAAGAAAGATTTTATCCCTGATGCTAACAAAACTTTGCGATTGACGTTTGGCAGGATTCGTGGCTATCAGCCTGCTGATGCTGTTTATTACAAGCCTATCACAACAGTGAATGGGATTATAGAAAAAACCACAGGCGAGGAGCCTTTTGATACTCCCCCAAAACTCATGGATTTGTTCAGGGCAAAGGATTTTGGCCGCTTTGAGAGTCCGACATTGAAAAGTGTCCCCGTATGTATTTTATATGATACGGATACAACGGGTGGAAACTCCGGAAGTCCTGTTCTCAATGCCCGCGGCGAGCTCGTTGGAATTAATTTTGATCGTACGTATGAAGCAACGATAAACGATTTTGCCTGGAGCGAAGATTACAGCCGCTCAATAGCTGTTGACATTCGTTATGTGTTATGGGTGACTCAAAAATTTGGAGGAGTGGATTACCTCTTAAAAGAGATGAATGTCTTAAATAAATAAGCAAGAAATGCTAGAAAGGCTAAAAGCGATTAGGCATAAAAAAAAGTTGCGTGTTGGATTTATTCTTCATGTGAGGGTTTGATTTATCTAGCCCAAACTGGCAACATAAGAATATTCCTTCATAAAAAATACTTCTTTTTTCAGAAAAAGATGCCTGTCCCCTTTTTTCAAAAACATATAATCAAGCATCTTTGGGACAATGCCGAATTTTTAAAATGGGGAGAGTGCCGATTAAAAAATTTTCAGGAGGTTTGAATGGT
>JAUWYH010000099.1 GCA_030615975.1 Candidatus Aminicenantota bacterium | reverse complement strand
CGGATATTCACCAGGTTGATCTATCTCTTTTTCGTGTTTTAGATTTTTTGTGTCTTCAGGACCATAGACAGGCTTAACTTTAATTCCGGATTCAAGAATAACCTCCTCAAGCTCTTCAGACTTAGATTTTTTCATCTTGCTCCTTAACCCTTTCTTTAATAAACTTTACAATTTCATTCAGTTTTGTCCCAACCGGGAAAATCTCTGTTACACCAAAGTCTTTAAGAGTTTTGACATCCCTTTGTGGAATATTCCCGCCGACCAACACTAATTTATCAGTGAGCCCTTTTTTTCTTACCGATTCCACTAACTTTTTACTCAGAGGAAGATGAGCACCAGAGTAAATGGAAAGTCCAATCACATCGACATCTTCTTCCAAAGCAGTGTTCACTATTTCATCGACTGTTTTGTGAAGGCCGGTATATATAACCTCCATCCCTGCATCCTTAAGAGCATGAACCACGACCTTTGCACCCCTGTCATGCCCATCAAGCCCTGGTTTTGCTATAAGAACCCTGATTCTTTTTTCTCCCAAAGGTTCGTTCATATTCACACTCCAAGCTCCCTCGCGGTGAATTATACAACATGTGTTTTCTTGCTTCAATCTCTCTCCAATTAAAACATGTAAAAACGGTTCATCTCCCATTTAGTTGAAAAATAATATAAGAGACATATAATTAAGCTGTTATCACTGCCCCTTTTTGTCATTCCTGCGAAAGCAGGAATCCAGGCTTGTTCCCGCGGAAGCGGGAAACCAGAAATATGAAAGACTCTTATCCAGATATATCTAGATTCCCGTTACCTGCCTTCGCAGGCACAAGCTTCACGGGAATGACATTTTTCTTTTGCCTGGATTCCTGCTTCCGCAGGAATGACATTCTGTAAAAAAGGTATTAATTTTTTCAACTAAATGGAAGATGAACCAAAAAATATAATTCACTCTAATGATTGAAGAGCTTTGGCAGCTCAAAATCTTTAAAAAGTCCATAAAAAAAAAGGAAAAACAAAAGCTTATGGAGAGAAGAAAAGAAATCGGTTTTTTCCTCGGCCCGCTGCTTTTTCTGCTGGTCTATTTGTCTCCGCTCCTTCCTCAGAACCCAAAAGCTCACAACCTTCTCGCTATTTTTTTTCTAATAGTCGTCTGGTGGGTCACAGAATGCATTCCTATCCCCATCACTGCCCTTCTCATTCCTGTCTTCATAACTGTTTTTAGAGTAGCTTCAGCCAAAGAGGCCTTTGCTCCTTTTGCCAATCCCATTATCATGCTCTTCATGGGGAGTTTCATCCTGGCTAGAGCTATGAGTGTTCATTCCCTTGACCAGAAAATAGCATATTCTATTCTTTCCCTAAAAAACATCGCCCGTAAAAAAACCAGAATCCTCTTTGCCTTTGGCCTGACCACAGTATTTCTTTCCCTGTGGATAAGCAATACAGCCACTACTGCAATGATGTTCCCCATTGCTCTTGGTGTTTTAGATACCTTTAATTCTGAAAAAGAAAAAAAGGGAGCATCCTCCTTCAGCCTGATCCTTTTGCTAACACTCGCTTACTCGGCTTCTATTGGAGGCATTGGGACACCTATCGGAAGCCCCCCTAACCTTATCGCCATAGGCATGTTAGAAAAATTGGCTGACTACAGGATCACTTTTTTCCAGTGGATGATTATCGGTTTCTTGGTGCTCATTCCTATGTATTTCTTCCTTTTTTTCTTCATGAAATTTAAGCTCAGAGGCGAAAAAAATTCAGGTTTATTAGCAAATATTCATTCCTTCAAGGACAAAAAACCGAAAGCAGGGCTTTCTAGAGCACAAAAAAATGTCCTTGCTGCTTTTTCTGTAACTGTTTTTCTCTGGATCTTCCCCGGTTTCATCTCTCTTGTTTGGGGAAGAGAAGCCCCTTTCTCCCTTTGGCTTCAAGGCCACTTTCCTGAATCCATTGCAGCTATTATCGGTGCTAGTATCCTTTTCATTTTGCCAATTAATCTGAGCCGTGGGGAATTTACTCTTTCTCTAAAAGAGGCCTTGAAAATAGATTGGGGAACTCTTCTCCTCTTTGGTGGAGGATTATCTTTAGGATTCCAGATGTTCGAAACTGGACTAGCTGATGCCATCGGCAACTTCTTCATTTCCTCTGGAGGAAGCGCAGCAAACTTATCCCTCATCATTCTTTTCTCTGTAGCCTTTAGCGTTTTTCTCACCGAAGTAACTTCAAACACAGCATCTGCCAATATGATTATTCCTATTATCATCGCCATCTCAAATTCTGCCTCAATCAATCCAATACCTCCTGTTTTGGGAAGCGCCATTGGCTGCAGTTTCGCTTTTATGCTGCCTGTGGCAACTCCTCCTAACGCTATCATCTACGGCTCAGGGATGGTTCGATTGCCACAAATGATGAAATTCGGATTCTGGATGAACATCGCCGGAATTATCATTATTTGGGTGAGTATCCGATTTGTTGCCCTTTTCCTCGGGCTGGTATAAAAAAAACCAAAATGAACGGCAAAAAAGGAGTCAGGTCGGAAGCATCTTTTTTTCTGTGATAGGGTTAAAAAATGTTCTCCAAAAAATCAACAGGGATCAGGCTGGGTGATGGAGAAAACCGTGAGAAAGGCTGAGCGGGCACGGTTCCTCTCCAGGATGGAGAGGAGAGCGAAGCCTGAATCCGAGCGGGATTTGACTCGCTGGGGCAAATTCCGCGTGTTTTCTAATCACCCTGCCTGATCCATGATTCTGTCTTTCATCACGGAAAAAGGGATGCTTACTGCTTCACGTTATTAGTTTTATTAGCAAGGAATTTCTGGTATAATCTTCGGCGATGGATGCCTATCTCTCCAGGGAGGCTTACCAAGCTTTTGAAGCTTTAAGCCTTATTTCTCCAAGCTCAAACTCAGAAGGATTACTCATCGGACACAAGAGAGGCCACAGATACTTTGTTGAGAATGTTTTACCCTCCCAAAGAAGTGCTATCCACTCTCCCCAAAAGTACTTCGATTTAAATCAACTCTTCGATGGAAAACTTATCGGCTTTTTCTCCTTTAAACCTGATGAGAAAAGAATAAAAAAAATTTTAGCCCCTTTTGCTTTTGGAAAGTTATATCTTAAGGTTTACTTCACTTCTCGGAAGGAAATAACTATAAAATCTTTTATCATAGATTATGATGATAAATTTTTCCTCTCCCCGATCCGATTAAAGGACTATAAAAAAGAATAATGGAAAATCTCTTAAGTAAAGAGCAACAAAAATATCTCCTTGGACTGGCGCGAAAAGCTATCAAGCAACACTTGGAGAGCGGAAAAAAACTTAAGATCAAAATAGAAGATAAACAGCTTAAGGAAAAAAGAGGTGCTTTCGTCACCCTAAAAGCAAACGATCAGCTCCGGGGGTGTATCGGACACCTCCTTCCTTATAAGCCCCTCTTTGAAACAATCATCGATGTAGCCGTATCAGCGGCTACTCAGGATTTCCGCTTTCAGCCTTTGACCCTCAAGGAACTTTCTGAGACCAAAATTGAAATATCTGTACTCTCTCTTCCTAAACCTGTTCAGAATATCAAGGAAATAGAAGTAGGCAAGCATGGTATTATAATTGCCAAAGGTCTCAATAAAGGACTTCTTCTTCCTCAAGTGCCTGTGGAGTGGAACTGGGATTTAGAGACTTACCTTGGCCACGGCTGTCTAAAAGCAGGTTTACAAGAGGATGAGTGGAAAAAAGGAGCTCATATCGAAATCTTTTCAGCTCAAGTCTTTACTGAATAAGAAATTGAAATCAAGGATCAAAATCTCAGAAAAAAGAGGCCTCGTCCTTTTTCTCTCTTTATTCCTCATTTTTCTCCTTCAAGGGGCTTCTTCAATAAAAATACAAAAATTATTTGAACCTTATTATTCATACTCCCAAAAACCTAAAATCAGCCGAAGACTGCAGAACAGACTTTTAGCCTCCTTGGATAAAAATGAAACCTTAAAAATATGGATTTATCTTTCAGATAAAGGGGTCACTTCTCAGGCATCTCTTCAGAGGAAATTAGCCGAAATTCGTCAAGATTTAAAAGACCGTTGTCTCTGGAGACGTCTGAAAGTTCGCCCCAAAAAAAATCTTGTCGATTTCTCAGACCTCCCTCTTTTCCCACCCTACATAGAAAAGGTCAAATCCTTGGTAGAACAGATAAGAACAACATCCCGCTGGTTCAATGCCCTCAGTGCAGAGGCGAATGTATCACAAATTCTTTCTCTGGAGAAATTAGAATTTGTGCTCAAGATCGATCTCGTCCTTTCATTCAGAAGGGATGAATCTCTCTCAGTCTCTAAGAACGAGTTATATGGAGAAGATGAAAACATTGTAAGCATTACCTATGGGCCCTCATTCTCTCAACTCGACCAGATAAATGTCCTCTTTCTCCATCAGCTTGGTTACAGTGGAAAGGGTGTTTTAGTTTGTATGATGGATACAGGATTCCGTAAGTCTCATGAAGTCTTTCAACACGCCAATATTGTTGGCGAATGGGATTTTGTAAACAATGATGGCGACGTTCAACAGGACCCTCTCGATCCTGATGACTATTCTGATTCCCATGGAACAGGAACCTGGTCTGCCCTGGGAGGATATAAGCCCGGCCGACTCTTGGGGCCGGCTTACGGAGCTGATTTTATCCTGGCAAAAACAGAAACCACCCGGTTCGAACAACCGATAGAGGAGGACTATTGGGTAGCCGGGCTAGAGTGGGCAGAGGCCTTAGGAGCTGAGGTTGTCTCCTCATCTTTGGGTTATACAGACTGGTATACATATGAGGATATGAATGGAGAAAAGGCGGTGACCACAATAGCTGCCAATCGAGCGGTGAGCTTAGGAGTTGTCGTTGTCAATGCAGTTGGCAATGAACGCAACAACCCATGGGGCCATATCATCGCTCCTGCAGATGGGTTCGATGTTATTGCGGTTGGGGCAGTGGATGCCTCAGGAGTTCTCGCTTCTTTCAGCTCTCCAGGACCAACCTATGACGGAAGGACAAAACCCGAGGTCTGCGCCTTAGGAGTCGACAATTGGCTTGCTGCTAACACTCCAGGGGACAGCGATTATCGCAGAAGCTCAGGAACATCCTTTGCCACTCCACTGGTGGCAGGAGTTGCAGTCCTTCTCTTGGAAATCCATCGAGAATGGACGCCCGCCCAGGTTCGCTCCGCCCTGCTCAGCACCGCAAGCCATACTCTCAACCCTGACAACGACTACGGATGGGGAATCGTCAACGCCTTCTCAGCCGCCAACCTGAATCTAGCCCTCCCTAAATTACTCTCTTACACTTTAGACGATGATAATAAAGGGCAAAGTTCTGGAAACGGGAATGGGAAAGTCGAACCTGGGGAAATTCTTGAGATAGCAGTCACTCTTAAAAACGAAAGCGAGATGCCTGCCCTCTCGCTTGAGGGGACTCTTGGTTCCACTCATCCTGAAATCAAAATGCTCAAGCCAAAAGTCTCGTTTCCCTCTCTTCTTCCTTACACTTCTTTATCCTCAGATGAAGCCTTTGTAGCAAAAATTCCTGCCTCTTTTTTAGGTCACCACCTGATTTTCCGTCTCAAGATTGAAGGAGTCACCAGCGTAACTCTATATGAAACCCTAAGAATTTCTGTCTCACGGTAAGAACCATTTATATATAAAACAATCAGGAATGAAGGCCTAAAAACTAAGCATGAAACGCAAAGCAGAAAGGCTAAGATATTTGTAGGGACAGTTGCCCTAACAGGCCTGTTTAGATAAGATATTGGGCCTCCTAATTGAATTAAAGCGACGGACTATTAAAGGCTAATTTTAATTCCAATTCTTAAGCTAAATCCATTCAAACTAATCTTCGCTGGCCTCGCCTCCAAATAAGAAGAATAGAGCGGTTTTTCCTCTGAAAAAACAAAACGAAAATAAGATTTTCCAGTTTCATCACTCTGATACTCAACCATCCAAAGCTTTCCTTCAGCGCTCTCCTCCACAGAACCCGTATCTGTTTTAGATCCCCAGAATCCCCAGGTATGATTCCAGCTATATTCGTCTTTTTTAATTCCTCTCCAATTTTTAAAATTGACCCT
>JAUWYH010000140.1 GCA_030615975.1 Candidatus Aminicenantota bacterium | reverse complement strand
AAAAAGAGATCTCTCATCAAGGCTGGCCAGGCCCTTATCCCCTCCCCCTCTAACTCCTTGAGAGCTTTCAGCGGATACTTAAAAAATTCCCTTCTTGTTCCTGTGATCAGCTCAAATGAGCGTTCATCTGCCCCTTTTAAGCAAATCCTAATCCGCAAATTTCTATATTTTAACTTCTGATTAAGGTCCACTTGATAGCCAAGAAAAAAGCCATTCGTCTCAAGGATAAATACAGAACGAGGTTTATTCTGAAATATAATGTTAAGCACTTCAATCAAGTGTTCAATAGATTTTTCTCCCAAAATTGGCTCGGCTCCAGTTATTCTAAACAGATTGAAAGACTTTTTTTGGGCAATATTGAGGAGCCTTGAAGCTACCTCCTGAGGAGAATAGAAATTTTTAAAACGAGACGGGTTCAAATTCCTGTAGTAATTCCAACAATAGGCACAGAGAAAAGAACATCCTACTGCATCTGCTGTGGCTATCCCTCCATAATAAGGAGCGGGTCTGAACCTGTGATATAATCTCTTCTCCCCTCTCATCACAACAGATTCAGCCTCCTTAGACCGCTCGACTGCATCAAATGGCAAAGTTAACAGGTTTTCCGACATTTTGCTTTCAACATTATATATTTTTTCATTATGAAGAGTGGCAGCGCTACGGGGATTCGAACCCCGGTCTGATGGCTGAGAACCACCTGTCCTAGTCCCCTAGACGATAGCGCCGTAGGCAAGAAATTAGCAGATAGGACCTGTATTGTCAACCATCACGCATTCGGGAAAGGGCGCTACATTTTGGCTTTCCTATGAGCTTTATCTGGTTCGATATGGATTAACACATTCACAGGCTTTGACAATTCATTTCTGATCTTCTCTTCTATACTCACAGAAATCTCATGGCTTTTAAAGACAGATAAATGGGGATCAACTAAGACATGAACATCTGCAAATAATTCACCCCCAAGCTTTCTCGTTCTTAGGGCATGCCAACTGGAAATATTCTTTTCCTCAGATAAAACTCTTTTCAGCTCTTGGATAGACTCTCTATCAGCAGAATGTTCAGAAAGTTCGACAATTCCGCCAAAAAAAATCTTCCCGGCTATTCCTATGATCATAAAAGCAATAAATGTTGTTGCTACTTGGTCAGCATAACCCCACCCTAATAGGCTTGCTATTCCTCCAATCAAAACTCCCATCGAAGATAAGGAATCAGACCGATGATGCCAGGCATTTGCATATAAGGCGACGCTATCGGTAATTCGTGAAATTTTTCTGGTTCTGAAAAAAATTATTTCTTTTAATATTACCGAAATTGCCGCTACTATTATCATCATATACCCTGGAAAATTCTGCCGATGATAGTAAAGGGAAGTCCCAGCTGACCAGAGGAGTCCAAAGCTAACCACTAACAATATAGAAGCAATAAATTGAGAGGCGATGGTTTCGATTTTTTTGTGGCCGTAGGGATGAGTTTCATCCGGAGGTCTATGAGAAAGGGAGGTTCCAATCAATACAACAAAATCTGTGGTGAGGTCGGAAATGGAATGAACACTATCGGCAATAAGGGCAGAAGACCTTATTAAAATTCCTGAAATCAGCTTTAAAATAATAAGAAAAGCATTGATGGCAACCCCCAAAAAAGTAACAGAACGGATAGCCTTGCGCCTCTCATCTCCAGATTGAATCGCCATCTTCTCTTCTATTATAACTGATGAATTTATATTTGATTAGTATTTTGGCTTTTTCTAAAGTTATTTGATGAAATAAAATTTATTTTAAATATATTCAATGGTGGCCGGAGGCTTTGGTGTAGTCTCGTAGGCCACGCGCGTAACTTCAGGAATTTCAGTGGTTATTCTTTTAGAAATATTCATAAGAATTTCCCATGGGACCTCTGTAGGTTCTGCTGTCATAGCGTCTTTGCTTTCAACGGAGCGGACAATGATTATATTCCCGAATTTCCTCTGGCCTTCTTCTATCCCCGTTCCTTTATCATTCAATAACACGGCAAATGCCTGGAAAGGCTTTAAAGGTACAATTTCCTCCTCTACAATTTTTGTCGCTTTTCTGACTAGCGAAACTTTCTCAGGCGTCACTTCCCCTATCACTCTTGTTGCTAATCCAGGGCCAGGAAAAGGCATCCTCTGGTGAATCTCCTCTGGAAGTCCCAGCTCTTTGGCGACTTCTCTTACCTGATGTTTAAACAGATCTTTGAGAGGTTCCACAACTTTAAACCCATAGCCTTTCTCAGGATCTATTCCTATCTGCTCTAATATGTTATGTTGGGTTTTTACACCTCCTTTTGTCTCAATTATATCAGCTGCTATCGTGCCTTGAATCAAAAATTTTGCTTCGCTTTTCAAGACTTCTCTTCCAAAGACCGTGTAAAAAACATTGCGGAAAGCCTTTCTCTTTTCTTCAGGATCAATTTTACCTTTAAGAGCCTCAAAAAATTCCACCTGGGCATCTATAATATCAACTCTGATTCCCATATCTTTAAATGTGCCACTCACCTCTTCAGCCTCTTTCTCCCTCATCAAACCATCATCGATGAAAATCACTTTCAGGTTCTCCCCGATTGCTCTATGGGCAAGGACTGTGCATGTGGAGCTGTCAACCCCTCCTGATAAAGCAGAAATGGCTCTCTCCGACCTTACAGTAGCCTTGATTTCCTTGATTTTATCTTCCACGAATTCTTTTACATCCATCTTATAAACTCCTTATTTTTTTAAAAAAAGATTATCTCTGAAAAAACTACCCTGATTGTCACCTTTTGAGGTGAAAAAAAAGAATTAAAAATCATCACTCAAACCACCCTCAAAGACGATTGACTCCTTTCAGGTCTTATGCCAATATTTGAACGGAAAATGAAATGAATTTATAGGAGGGCCCATCCAAGGTGTCGTGACGTCTATAGCGGAAACTGGATGAATAGGGATTCCTCTCCCGGCCCTCCTTTCTTATTTCCAAATTCTCCAGTTGATTGCTTCAAACCCAATGCCCATATTTCATACTATATATTGAGCTTTTTTTAGAAAAAATACGATATATAGTAATTTTTGTCAAGTTTTTCAGAAAAATATTTTCAAATTTTTTATGTTTTTATGTGCAGCAGGATGATTTATGCTGTAAAGAGACTTTTAGTAGAAAAATTTGGCTCGCTCGTAAGGTTTACACCCAATCTTTTTAGACCTGCTTCATCACCAGGTGTAGGAATATGAGTCATATGGATTTCGCAACCTCTGAGTTCATTTAGCTTAATCATAGCTAGCTGAACAGTAGGATTGATGGGGGCGCTTATACTCAAGCTGATCAAAGTTTCTTCTAAATCCAGACTTACTGTTTTTGCCCTCAAAATATTTTTCTTAAGATTCCCAATCGAGTCTATTATGTTAGGTGGCAATAAATTTATTTTATCAGGAATTCCTGCTAATTCTTTTATCGCATTTAAAATAAGGCTGGAGGCTGCATGCATAAGAGGAGAGTTTTTTCCTGTCACGATTTTACCATCCTTTAGTTCTATGGCAGCGCCACAAAATATTCCCTTATCCCCTTTTTTCCTCTGGTAAGCTTCCTGGGCTGCCTGCCTTGCCGGTTCAACCACTCTCCTGTCTTCTGGTTTAACATTAAGTTCTTTCAAAAAAAGCTCCACCCTTTGGACAGTATCCTTATCGACAAAACCCATAACGTACTCACAATTGTAACGAAAATATCTTCGAATCACTTCCTGTTTTGCTGCCTCGCCAACGACTTCATCTTGTACAATCCCAAAACTGGCCCTATTCACCCCCATATCTGTAGGAGACTTATATATTGATTGCGCTCCTGTGAGCTTTTCTAATATTCGTTTAAGGACAGGAAAAATCTCCACATCGCGGTTATAATTAACCGCTGGCTTGCCGTAGGCCTCAAGATGAAAGGGATCTATGAGATTAAAATCTCCAATGTCAGCCGTAGCTGCTTCGTAAGCCACGTTTACAGGATGTCTCAAAGGTAAATCCCATATAGGAAAAGTCTCAAATTTGGCGTAACCAGACTTTATGTCCTGCTCATAATCATGGTGCATCTGGGATAGACAAGTCGCTAATTTGCCGCTCCCAGGGCCAGGGCCTGTCACAATGACCAGAGGATTTTCAGTCGGAATATATTCATTGGCTCCATAGCCTTCATCGCTTACGATTAGATTTATATCCGTAGGATATCCTTTTGTATACTGATGGGTGTAGACTTTTATGTTCCGGCGCTCTAATTTATTTTTAAATATCTTAGCTGCCGGTTGATTATCAAAGCGGGTTATGACTACTCCTAATATCCCAAGGCCCCAATCTCTTAAATCATCAATCAGCTTAAGAGCATCAACATCATAGGTGATACCAAAATCTGCTCTTACTTTTTTTCTTTCGATATCACCGGCATAAATGCAAAGCAAGATATCAGCCCTATCCTTTAGCTGCTTAAGAAGCCTCATCTTGACATTGGGATCAAATCCGGGCAAAACTCTTGATGCGTGATAGTCAAAGAGAAGCTTTCCTCCAAACTCTAGATAGAGCTTATTGTTAAACATCTTTACTCTTTCCAGAATAGCTGCGGTCTGTTCCTTTAAATATTTTTCATTATCAAAACCTAAGTTCTTGGTGTTTTTTTTCCTCGCGTTCAAGTTTTCACTCCCCTTCTCTAATTTTTATTTGAATCCCGATTATCATCTTCTTTTACTACAATTTTTTCTAACCTTTTTCAATCAATTTTTTACGGCCC
>JAUWYH010000204.1 GCA_030615975.1 Candidatus Aminicenantota bacterium | reverse complement strand
TAGAAGCATTGGACCGCAAGAGCAATCCTCGAAAATATGCCCTATGGGCCGCCGGCTTGCTGTTTGTTGGAGGAATGATTTTTGGCCCTTTAGTCCAGAAATTTGCATTCGGCGCTCTCTGGACAGGATTTCCTTTTGGCTTCGATTTAACTGATAACAAAACACTCATCGCCATGATAGGCTGGATAGTGGCTGTGATTGCCGGACGGAAGGGAAGGCCTGCCAGAGGGTGGGTTTTAGGGGCATCGATCCTGCTTCTCGTTATTTTTCTTATTCCTCATAGCTTACTCGGGTCTGAATTGGATTACACAAAAATGAGTCCCCCCTCTTCACCTTTAAAATAGATTCTTAGGTCCTCTCTTAAAATACAAAGCGGAAAAATCTCTTGAACAGAAAGGAATCTTCTTCTTTATCTCTTTATTTGAGTCTAAACCAAACTGTGACGTTGAAAACCACAAGTGTGGGCTTACCTTTAAGGTATAAAGGCTCGTATTTCCACTGCTTAACCGCATCTATGGCAGCTTCGTTGAGCAATGAACTTTCACTCTTTAACACCAGGATTCGTTCTACAAAACCTTCCTCATTAACCCTAACCTTAAGAAGAACAACCCCTTGAACCATTGCCTTTTTAGCCTCTTCAGGATAAATGGGATCCACTTTTTTCAAAAGCTTAGGTGGTTTGATCTCTCCTCCCTCTCCTGCTTTCACTGCACCCTTTTCAAACTCTTCAGTTTTTCTATCCTCGAGCTTAAATCTAACTGTCACTGTGAAGACAACGCCACGCGGTTTTCCTTCAATTATCATGGGTTCGTATTTCCACTGTCTGATTGCATCAATAGATGCCTGATTCAATAGAGGATCTTTACTTCTTAATACCTTCACTCTGGCAACGTTTCCTTTTATATCTGTGGTGGCTTCAAGGATTACGACACCATCTACGCGTTCTTTTCTGGCCTCTTCTGGATAAACAGGATCTACTTTTTTTATAAGGCGGGGTGGCTTGATCTCCCCTACTGCTCTCACTGCACCCTTGGTAATATCTTCAGCCTCTTTGCTTACTACCCCACCCAGTACACCACCAACAACTCCACCACGTATTGGCATATGAAAGGAGAGAAAATAAGGCCTTCCCTGCATATCTTCGAATCCAAACACAGCAATGTTGTTCTTGGGAAGGATGATTTCTGTGTCCAGCAAACTGCTTTTACCTTTCTCACTCTGTTCGAAAACTTCAACCTTGAATTGACGCTTGTGAGTTCGATCGGGAGGTGTTATAAGAACCATATATTCCTTGCTATCTAGACGGAAGATATGAAAAATCTTTTCCGGATCTTTCGAGTTCCACCTTAAGTCTGCTTCAGTTATCAATCTCACATCCTTCAGATTAAATACTTTTTTTATCTGCTCTTGCTCTTCAGCCAATAAATATTTCGATTTGATGCTCGCTATCACTGTGGACTGTAAATAAGAAGAGGTTACAAATCGGGGCGGCTCAACTATTCCTTCCCTAATTCCCTCAAAAAACCTCAACTTTAAATCCTGGGTAACAGAAGCTTGAAGTGAAAGGAAAGAAAATCCCAGTAAAAAAATCAAGACTAAAGATAATTTTTTCCTATTCATAGAAACTCTCCTTTAAATGTTTTTTTCAGCCCAAACAATGATCATTTTAGAATCATGAGGCCAAAAGATATAAGCTCGGGCTGGCTTGTTCTCAACCCTTATATAATTGATCTGAAATCGCTCGATTAGAATCTCTTTTGAAGGTCTCCTATCAGGGGTAAAAATGGAATAGAGCCAAATCCCGGCAATTAAGGCCACAAGGAATCCGACTACCCCAACTGCCCATCCCAACCGAGGCCTGAAAAATAGCCGCTCTTTTCTTTTTCCTTCGCTTAATCCCGCCCTTACTGCCGGCCATAGGACTTCCAGTTTTTCAATCTCGCTTTCCTGAATCAGCAAAGGTTTTGTTTCATCCAAACTAGCCATCTTATTCTGACATACCACACATTTCTGGATATGATGGCGAAGCAAAAAATCTTGCCAAATCTTTAGCGGAAATATAATAAAGAAAAAATTAACAATCTTGCATCTAAACATTCTCTTTCTCCAAAATAGCCTTTATTTTCTTTCGGGCTTTGAAAAGATGAACCCTTGCTGTACTCGCAGAGCATTTTAATACGCTCCCAATCTCTTCACTGGTATAGCCTTCAACGGCCCAGAGGAAAAGAATAGCCCTTTCTTTGAGGCTTAGATTTTTTAAAACTCTTTTGGGGAATGAGTGATTTATTGAATTGGTTGAAGCTCGCCCATTAGTAAATTGGAAAGATTCCCTCTTCATCTTGTTCAAAAACTTGTAAAAACGTCGCCTTTTCCTCAACTTATCAAGACACTGATTGTATATTATGCCATAAAGCCAACTGTTAAAATTCTTCTTAAAATCATACTTGCCCAAATGGTTATAGGCTTTTATAAATGCTTCCTGGCAGGCATCTTCAGCGTCTTCTCGATTGCCAAGAATATTTATTGCAATTGCCATGATTCTTCCATTGTATTTATTCACAATTTTTCTATACTCCTCCACATCTCCCTGAAGACAGCTCCTTATAAGCTGCTTATCATTCATGAAATTTTCTTTCTACAATTATTATATGCCTCATCTAAAAAAAATGTTTATGGACGAGGCAAAAAAAATTGATTATGAACAGACAATCAGGGTGGGAGGCGCTGACTGTAGAGGCGCCAAGGTTTGGAAAAGGAAAAGGAAGCGGGGCTAAGGAGGATTCCTCTCCAGCCAGCAACCATATTATATCATAATTAAATCTCAAATAAAAAGTCAAAAGAAATCAAAAAAAAATTTGGCTCTTATCCAAATTGTATAGGCATAGAGAACCGTATATCATATTCAGTATATAGCATGTAGCATGTAGTATATAGAAATTTTGTTTAGTTGTAAAAATAATAAATAATGCATAAGCATCTTATTTTCCGTGATGGAAGACAAAATCATGGATCAAGCTGGAAGATCCAATTGAACAATGTCTA
>JAUWYH010000177.1 GCA_030615975.1 Candidatus Aminicenantota bacterium | reverse complement strand
TTCTGCCAAGTCTAAATCAAATAGCTCCTCGATTTCTTCCACCTCTGTATCTCCTGAAACAACATAATCGGAAGGGCCCATTTTTGTAATTTGAACTTCATCTGTATCGTATTCATCCTGTATTTCTCCAACGATTTCTTCCACAAGATCCTCCATAGTCACCAAACCTGAAACACCTCCGTGCTCATCAACCACCATAGCCAATTTTTGCTTTCTTTTTTGAAATTCTTTGAGAAGCTCAGCCACTTTCATCGATTCTGGAACGAAATAAACTGGCCTAATGAGAGGTTCAATGGGGTCTTTCTTTTGTTTGTCGCCAGAATACTTCAACAAATCTTTAGCGATGACTATCCCTTCAATATTATCTATCCTATCCTTATAGATGGGAATACGAGAATGCTTGTCTTTTATAACTAAATCTCTGAGTTTCTTGATAGTTGCATCCTTGCTGAGGCAGATCATATCCACTCGAGGCGTCATGATTTCTCTGACAACTATATCGCCAAATTCAACTACACTCTTTAGAAGAAGGCCTTCTTCTTTTTCGATAATACCCTCTTCTTTGGCTTCATCGATAAAGGCCTGAATCTCTTCTTCTGAAGTCCCATGGATTGGCTCCTCCTCTTTTTCAGGAACCCTGGTTTTTACCAGGAAAAGGAGTGGCTTAGAGAGAATATAGGGGAATTTGTAAGAAGGAAGGAGCATTCCAAGGATTTTCTTTTTGTTTAAAGAGTTAAGAAAACGCGGAAGGATGTCGAAGAAGATCAAATAGATTATAAAAGATATCAGGAATAACCAGAATGGCCAGAATTTTGACTGAGGGAAAATTAAGTAAAGATAAACAAGAAAGGCAATAATAAAAAAAATCCTCATATACTCAACTGCAGTTTTGAGTTCATCATAGATCTCGAGGATTTCTGTACGGAAGTGCTTTTCTTTATCTTCAAGAAGACGGCTGAGGGAGATTCTGGAAAAGGAACTTAAAGAAATATGAAAAAGAGAGAAGAGAAAAGCGGCCAGAAAACTCAAACTGAATCCAGCCCATTTTAAATATTCAATTTCCATACTTTCCTTCGAATATAAGATTTCTTATTTTCTCCTCTTCCTCTTCCATCCCTTTAAGATGTTCATATCCAAGGAGATGAAGAAAGCCATGAATTGTCAACAGCTCAAGTTCTCTTTCAAGGCCATGTTTTTCAGAAAAACATTGCTTGAAAGCTTGGGGGACAGATATGATGATATCTCCGAAATAGAATTTCCCGTCGGCACTTCTTTCCCCAAGAGGAAAGCTTAATACATCTGTAGGGGAATTTTTTTTCAGGAATTGGCGGTTTAATTTTTTAATAGCCCTTGTGTCGACAAAGACCAGCGCAACTTCTGCGCTCTGCATCTTGTATTTGTGGATTAATCTTTTTAACAAGGCTTTAAATTTTTTTGTGTTTATCCAGTATCTCTTTTGTTGATTTATTATTTGTATCATTGGATTTTTTGTGTTTTCCCGTTTTCTTCTTTTTCTTCATTTCAAAATCAAAGCCAGGATATTCCAATCTTCGCTGATAAGTCATATCCAAACTTATGAGAAATGAAGCTGCTACAACCCTCAATTCTTTTATAGAAAAATCGCATTCATCGAGCTGGCCGTCCTGTAAATAACTGTTAAATATATCGGTTATGAGTTTTTTAAGGATCGTTTTTGAAGGAGATTTTAGACTTCGAGATGCAGCTTCGGCAGAGTCTGCAAGCAAGATAAGGGTTGCTTCTTTGCTTTCAGGTTTTGGCCCTGCATATCTGTAACTTTCTTCACCTATTTTCTGCATTTCTGGGTTGTATTTCTCTTTTGCTTTCTGGTAGAAATATCTGACAAGGGAATTTCCGTGATGCTGTTCGATAATATCTCTTATCTTCTTTGGAAGTTTTAACTTTTTTGCCTGCTCTACCCCCTCTTTGACATGATTAATGATGACAAGGCTACTCATGCTCGGTTTGAGGTCTTTATGTATATCAGGATTCGGAGCTCTATTCTCGATAAAGTATTCTGGCCTTTTGATCTTGCCAATATCATGATAAAGAGCTCCAGCTTTGACAAGCACAGGATCGAGCTTGATTTCTTCAGCAGCTTTTTCGGCCAGAGAAGCGACGATCAATGAATGGTGGTAAGAGCCAGGTGCTTCCAGAGCCATCTTCCTGAAAATCGGCAGGTCTGAATTCATAAGTTCAAGAAGCTTGGTTTGGGTGACGAATCCGAAAATGTGCTCAAACACAGGAAGAAAGAGGAAGGCTAAAGCTGCACTTAAAATCCCTCCTAGAATTCCCATTAAGATTTCGCTCGTGAAAAGCTCTAAAGAACCCATTTTTTCTTTAATAAGGTGAATGGTAATGATTACAAATGTATTGATGGGTGCGACCACAAAGAGACCTGCACGAAAAGGAGCGGTTCTTTTTTGTTTTCCATAATATTTAATCCCGTAGATAGCAGCGAGTCCTCCTATCAAGCAAAAGATCATCAGGTAAAAATTAGCTTTAAAGAGGTAGCCAATGAGCAAGCTGTTGATGACAGCATAGATTAGAGCAACAGAATTCATAGTGAGAAAGGAAAAGAGAAAAATGCCAAATTGATAAGGGAAAGCATATCTGTAGCTTTCAACAAAAATGAGAAGTGGAAAATTGCTGCTTTCACTAAATGTATAAGCTAAGAAAATGGAGAGTTTATAGAAGAAGAGACTCAGGAGAAGAGTTATCCCTATCATTATGAAATTTTTTAAGGCTTCTTTGAACTTCAAAAGTGATTTTAGATAGTACCAAAGCGTGAAGAAGAGAAGCCCAAAGAGAAGGAATGTTCCTGAAAAGTTTGTGATCCAGCTCGGTTTGGCACGGAGGTTTTGGTTTATTATTTGAATTTGTTTGAGTGCTTCTTTATTGACCTCATCTCCTTTTCGGACAATCATCTTCCCTTTTTTTATGGTGTAAAAGATTTTCTCCACTTGCTCTCTTGCCTCTTTTTTCCTGGTTTCTGTTTCGATATTGTTATAATTCATGTTATCAGAAATAAGGAGATTAGAAAGTGTTGTGATGACTGATATTTCTGTTTGCGTGAAGTCTAATTTGTGTATTTCTTCAGATAACCATTGTTTGCTTTCTTCAATATCCAGAATCTCAGCAATTCTCACGTTTTTTTCTTTCTCAGGAGTTATTAACAGAGTAAGGCCTTTCTCTTGTTCTCCGTGAATGAATAGGTTTTTAGAGCGGATGATGCCTTGCTCTAAAACTTTGCCTAAAAGATTAATCAGATTTTCCTCGATATTTGAAGAAAATTTGATTTTTTCAAGATCTCTGAGTGTTCTGGAAGAAATATCGAGACCATGCTTATCAGAAGTTTCTTTTTGGAAACTCTCTATTCTTTCTGTTTTTATGGGGCCATTGGTCCATTCTCGTCCTGAGGCATAAAATCCCCGAATTTTCTCTTTGATATTCAGGAAAACGTTCTGATTAAGATTATAAACAGGCAAGACAGCTTCTGCAGCTTCTTTTTTTCTCTTCTCGGTTGTTTCCTTATCTACGATAGTCAAATCCATCGGAGCAACGATATCTGAAGATGCAATTTCTCCCTCTGTAAGTTGGGGAAGAGATTTTGAGGGTAAATAAGAGATAAAATAGGTAAGAATAACGACAAAAATAAAAAGAAACAGGAATGGATTATTAGCCAGCTTTTTTAAAAGACGGAATTTTGTTTCGTTTGGAGGAGAAGATAAACTTTTTTTTGGTTTTTGCGCTTGAGCCCCTTTGTTTTTGAAG
>JAUWYH010000172.1 GCA_030615975.1 Candidatus Aminicenantota bacterium | reverse complement strand
AAAGAATATTTTGAACATAGGAGATTCCTCGGGAAAGTAGTGATCTTTGAGAAAGGAGAGGGAGACGAGGAAAAAATCGCCAAGCTCATCTTTAAGAATGTATCTGGTGCGATCGAGGAAGTAGATGTCTGGAAGCTGCCTGATACAAAAAGAAACAGATAATCGAACCCCTTTTTTTGGCCCCAAAACCTTCTTTAAATCTCAAGAGCTCTATAAATTATCAGTAGAAAAATCAAGAAAAAAAAACTAAAATAAAAACAGGGGAAGGAAGTTCCTGATTAGCATTGAAATTTAATAAGGTAAGATTATGAGATTTTTAGATGCCTTACCACGATTATCGGCAATAATTATTTTCTGTTGTTTGGTCCCGTTGATATTGACGGGCCATGCCGAGACAGACACATACAAAGAATCGAATCAAGAAGAAATTCGAATACATTATTTAACAGATTGGCAGATCGAACCGTCCTTCAAATACGATGCGCTTTGTTTCCTGAATACATTAACGGCAGACTCATTCTACCTAAAACACTATCAGTCTGAATTTGAGGAATTCGAAAAAAGGCTCAAAAAGCCTGTGAAAAAGGCTTTATCCAACCTGAAAAGAAAAATAAAAGACGAAAAGAGAAGCATCATTTCTGTCTTTTTTTGTCTCTATTTCTCAGCTGTTGACGACAAGACAATAGATGATATGTTGATAACAATACAGAATAGCGAGTCCATGCAGAGAAACCTAAAAAAAACTCCTTACTACACAGACGGCGGTTGGCGCCTGTATGAATCAGTTCGAAATGATCTAAAAACAGCATTGATATTCCTGAAGGAGATTCAGTTTGAATCCTACTGGAAAAAATACATTTTTCCCAAGGTCAATGAGACAATAAGACAAATTCGGAGAGAACTGCCAAAATATGATATCACAGGTGAAGTGGAAGCCCATTTAGGCTTCAAGCTCCCCTCGCATAAGATAACTGCTTATATTCTCTATTTCTCCAGGCCTCATGGAATTAAAATTACAGGGACCCGCTATCTAACAAATGTAGCCTGGCCTTTAGAAGTTGTATTGAGGAACGCCATTCACGAAATGATGCATCCGCCCTATGATTTAGCTTCCGATATTGAGCTGAAAAAAGTCATTTATCTCTTGAGGAAAGATAAATTTTTAATGGATAAAGTTTTGAATCACAATCCTTCATACGGCTATAATTCCTTTGAAACTTTTATCGAAGAAGATTGTGTTCAAGCGCTCGAACAGATAATTAACGAAAAACTAAACATTGAAGCCGAAGCGCGCAGGAGATGGAAAGAAGCTGATGAGGGGATGCATGTTTTTGCTGCAGCCCTTTATAGTGTTATGAAAAAGAAAAAATTCAACCAAAAAGGTGAGAAATTCCGCGATTTCTTAATAAGAATGATTCGATCAGAAGAATTAGCTCCAGGCAGGATAAAAATTATTTATGATAATTTCTATGCTCAAGGCTCCTAGCGTATTATAGTCAGTTTCATTTTTTTATTTAATGAAGCTCCTTCTTCAGACTCCGGAATTTCTACGTACAAAGAGTTTTCTCCAAGGGTTCCCTGGTCGAGTTCAAGCTTGAATATCGAGCTCCAAACTTTCAGCTTTTCGTTCCAGAATTCTGAAAGCAGCACCTTCGGAAGAGCACGAAGGCTCCTATCCTCACCAAGAAGCAGAAATTCTGGCTGTATCTTTGTTTTTCCATGAGGAAGGTAAAGCTGCATAAACACAGAAGCTCCTTCCCATTTTTTGAATTGGTTCGTCACCTTTGGGAAAAATTTGATCTGGTCATACTCAAGACTTCCATCTTTATTGGAGAGCGAAAAGATCTTTTTAGCTTTTTTAGAATTCGAAACCGTATCACCTAAAACACAGTTTATAATCAGGCGCTCATTGTTCTGCTTGAGCACAGGGATGAAGAGAGACGATTCGCATGTTCCTATTTCATTCGTTTGGGGATCAAAAAGAGCAAAAATAGTTTGATATTCATGCCGGCCGAAATTAAACTCCGGGCCTTTGAAGTGATAGCTTAGATAGTCAATGTTCTTTACAAAATCCAGGAAGGAAGGACTGATGTTCAATCCGATATTGATTTTGCCTCCATACCCCTTCTCACCATCATTTTTATCTTTAATCCAGACATGAAGGTTAAATAATTTAGGAGCATACTCAACGAATCTGTCCCTGAATAACTCCTTTGCGGGTAGAGCGATATTCATCCAGGGCTCATATTTACCGGATTCTGTTAAGAAAGGAATGAGTTCTGCTTTAAAAGGCAACTCTTTGAATAAGGAAGGATTATAAAAAGCCGTAACAAGAAGCATCTTACTGGTCTCTTTTTTCGAATAGTCCGTGTAGCCTTTTCTGAATCTGGTATCAACACCTTGACGTTTAACGTTGACCTCTATCTTATGGTATTTGTCATCTGCTTCGCTTCTTTGGGCATAGAAACTCAGCTGATAATAATATGTTAGATCTCTACTTATGACTCTGCGAAACTCTTCAAATTTATCGGCTCCCCGCAATGAATCAGCACCGGTATCTTCAGATATCCACCTTAAATTCTGGACTTTTCTAATGTTATCTCCTTCACTGAAATAGATTTGAGCCATTTCGTTTTTCTGGTAAGATTCTGCTGAGGTGCCTGAATGGAGCCGCTTTACATATGTGCCGCAGTCAAAAGAGTAGATGGATATGTTATGAGCGTTGGCAAAACGAATCAATTCGGTGATGACTTCTGCTCCATCCTTAAATACTTTTTTATCGAGTATATTAAAAGGATCGAATATTTTTATCTTATCTATTTTCCCAAAACTTTTATTTCGATAGGCATCTTCTAATCTCTCGCTAAGAATGCCGCTAAGGATGTTTGGAAGCATATCGGGTGGGGAAAGATCTGGAATGCCTGCACTTATGAGCAGCATGTATTTTCTTCCGGGCAAGCTTTTGATCATATTACATGCGCCTAAAATCCCCCCGATAGTCTTTCCAAATCTCTTCATTTCCGTGTTCATGTGATATATTCTCTGCATATCCTCGGCATATATATTCTCAAACGGGTTATCAGTTTCTTGCTGCCTCCTGGTTTCTGTCGGACTGCCGGCCCTGCTTTCGCTCCCGACCTGAGCTTTATAGGAAGGTTCGATAACTGTGTCTAATTTCCAAATACTTCCTGCGGCTTTTTCAATAGAATTTTTAATAAGTTCCTCATTCAGGGTAAAAGGTTGGATAATCTCTATTCCCTTCCTATTTCTGAGCTGGAGAACCATAACTTCATTCCCGAGCTTTGCAATAGAAACCAGCTCATCGATGATTTTCTCGCTTCCTTTCATGATTTCTCTTTGCCAGGAATTGATGGCGTCAAATATGACAACAATCCTATTTTGGGGAAAAACGGACAATATTCCCTCTCCCATTTCTTCTGGGAGTTTCAAATCTTTCTTATCGAAGCTTACGAGTTCAAAAGAATTTATAGGGACTCTTATCTTATCCTCAAAGAGTTCGAAATCGTCCTTGGTTAAGTCTTTTACGAACTCTCCGACTCTGGTTACAATAACGTCAACCATAATCAGCCGAACTTCGACTTCGTGCCTTTCAGGAGGGAATAGTTGTTGTTTTTCTTGAAATCCATAAAGAAGCGAGATTATTGCTATGACTGTCATAAAAAGCATAATAAGTGCTTTTTTCAACCAGATCTCCTTTTGGACGGCTCTAGAGGAAGGATGATTTTCCTGGAATCTTTACTATATCTTCCCTGCATGGCTTAAGTACTGCTCTCTACCTTTTCTATTATACAACTGCAATAAATATGCCACAATAGTTAACCCAAAGAAAATTGGAACTGCCCTTATTTTTTCCAAGATTAGCAGGTATTTTTTTGC
>JAUWYH010000064.1 GCA_030615975.1 Candidatus Aminicenantota bacterium | reverse complement strand
TTCTGGAGGTGAAGTGGGAGAGGATAATAGATGGCAGTTGAGACTCCTCTCTCTTTTAAGAATTTCTGGAGACTATCCCTTGACTTGGCTCTTATAACATATTGATGGTATGTATGATAATTTTTTATCGTCAAGTTCTTAAACAAAGGCTTTGGGGGAATAATCAGCCTCTTCTCCACCAGGCCGGATTCTTTAAAAAGCTCATCATAGTAAGATGCTTTCTCTTTCCTTTTTTCCAGCCATTTCTCTAAATATCGAAGCTTCACTCTGAGAACTCCAGCCTGAAGAGTATCCAGACGGAAATTTCCCCCAACAATCTCATAAAAATATTTATTCTTTGAACCATGCACTCTCAACAATTTCAGCTTCTCCGCCATTTTCTCTTCATTCGTCAGGACCATCCCTCCATCACCAAAGCCTCCCAAACTCTTTGAAGGGAAAAATGAAAGAATGTTCACATGCCCCATTGTACATGCTTTTCTTATTCCCCCAGGAGTGAGGTATTCGGCTCCGATAGCCTGAGCAGCATCTTCTAAAACGAATAAATTATATTTTTTTGCCAGTTCTAAGATAGGCGACATATCCACACACTGTCCATAAAGATGAACGGGTATAAGAGCTTTTATTTTTGAGTCTTTTCTACTTTCTATTCGATTTTTTAGCAATTCATCAAGTTTTTCGGGACTCATGTTATAACTTTCCCTATCAATATCACAAAATACTGGCCTAGCCCCGAGCCTTATGATCGCACCTGCAGTGGCAAAAAAAGTGAAAGGAGTGGTCACCACTTCATCTTCCTGCGCCACTTCCAGCGCCATTAAAGAAACAATCAGAGCATCAGAGCCAGAAGAGACTCCAACAGCATATTTTATCCCGCAGTAACTTGCTATCTCTTTTTCGAGGGATTCAACCTCAGCGCCAAGAATAAACTTCTGGGAAGAGACTACTTCTAAAATCTTTTGTTCGATTTCGCTTTTGATGCCTTTATATTGAGCTTTCAAGTCCAAGAGGGGAATATCCATTACTTGCTCCTTTCTTCTTTTTTGACTTTGCAATTTAGAGGACAAAGCTATTATTTAAAGACTTTTTTTAATTTTTTCTTTTCAATCAGCAACTTACCTTGATAAGAAACATAATTAAGAAGAATTAGCACTCTTTCTCTTTCAGGAATCTCCCTTTTGAACACTCCTTTTAGCCCCTTGAGAGGCCCCTCTACGACTTCAATTTCATCGCCGAGTTCAGGTTCCTCTCCATATTTAAAAAGTTCGATTAAACCATTCACTTCTCTGGATTTTATCTCAAGGACGACTTGTTCTGAAATAGGAGTCGGCCCTTCTCCACTTCCCACCACTTTCTTTACACCTCTTGTGTATCTTACAAGCTGATATTGAGCAGGATAATCAAAGAAAACGAACTCATACCCAGGGAAAAATGCCTTAATCCTATCTTCAATCAGGTATTTGGGATTATAAATCTTAATCCCTCCTTCAGTGAACAGTTTTTCTACCTGAAATTCTTTCTTCGGTTTTGTGTTCAAAACAAACCAGTTTTCCATTTTATCCTTTCATTTTCTGATGTATTTTAAGACAAAAAGAATTCTAACCATCAATCCAATAGGTTAAAAACATGATAGAAATCAGGGCGCCTATCAGGAATAAAGAACTTCTTTGCTGTAGTTTTAGATATTTCTTTAAAATCGCAATCGGCATAGAGGATAAAGTCCTTTCCCTGGGGGGCTTGGGCGATGATCCGCCCGTAGGGATCCACCACAAAAGATTCGCCGGCAAAATGAAGAACATCTTCTTTTCCAACTCGATTGACAAGCGCCGCATAATAACCATTCTGAAAAGCAGCCACTTGGAGTTCAGCTTCAAATATTCCCTCAGGCCACTCCCCTACTGCTCCAGCTTGAGGCACAATTACAATCTCGGCTCCTCTGAGAGTCAAACTCCTCATATATTCAGGAAAATGACGGTCATAGCAGATGGCCACACCAACTCGTCCAATCCTGGTCTCGTAGACAAAATTTTCATTATCTCCTGGATTATAATATCCTTTCTCATAAAAGCCAAGCCCATCCATTATGTGAACCATTCTCGTCACCCCAAGTATTTTTCCGTCTGCATCGATGACTGGAGAGGCATCATATGTTCTCTCTCCATCTCTTTCAAAAAGATTTAAAACAACTACTATACCATACTTCTTGGCAAGAGCCGAAAATTCATCTGTTGTTGGACCTGGAATGGGTTCGGCTCTGGCCAAAGACTCTGGCGTTGCCGGAACTTGAGGCAGAAATTGAGAAAATGCCAGCTCTGCATAGGCAACCAGCTCGGCTCCTTCATTTACTGCCTGATGAAAAGCTTTGATTCCGCGTCTGAGATTTTCTTCATAACTTTTTGTCGCATGCTGTTGGATAAGAGCGATTTTCATATGACTTCTCCTCGCTGAATCTATACCTAAATATTAAAAGATCAGGTTTCTGACTTGCTCTTCTTGAATATTTCTAGTGCCTCTTCTGGAGATGCTTTTTCATGAACTACGGCTCTCACTGATTTTATCATAGGTACGGGGAATTTAGACTGCCAGATATTCCTTCCCATATCGACTCCCGTTGCTCCCTTTTGAATAGCATCATTGGCAAGCTTTAGGGCATCGAGCTCTGTTTCTAATTTGGGCCCTCCAGCGATAACAACAGGAACAGGACAACCTTCCACTACTTTTTCAAATTCATCACAATAGTAGGTTTTCACAAAGCTTGCTCCTAATTCGGCTGCGATACGACAGGAAAGAGAAAGAAAGCGGACATCTCTTTTTCCCAATTCTTTCCCCACAGCTGTCACGGCAAGAACTGGGATTCCATATTCCATTCCTCTATCAACAAGGGAAGAGAGATTGACAAGAGTCTGGCGTTCATAATCAGTCCCCACAAATATAGAGAGAGCAACAGCAGCTGCATTCAGACGCACTGCTTCTTCCATGGATGTTGTGATTTCTTCATTGGAAAGATCTTTTCCGATAATACTCGTTCCGCCTGAAACTCTAAGGACAACAGGAACGGCACTCTCTGGATCGACAGAAGAGCGAAGTATCCCTCGAGTGAGCATCAATGCATCTGCGTAAGGCAGTAGAGGCTCTATCGTCTTTTGAGCATCCTCCAGTTTGGATGTCGGACCTAAAAAATAGCCATGGTCCACTGCCAGCATAACCGTATGACCTGTCTCAGGCTTTATGATTTGAGATAAGCGGTTTTTCATTCCCCAGTCCATTTTATTCCTCCTTTCTATTATGTTATGAAATTTTTCTATTTCTGAGGTTCGATGATGACTTTTATAGAATCTTTAGCTTTAGCCACAATCTGAAAACCTTTTTCCGTCTCCTCAAGAGGCAGCCGGTGAGTGATCATATGCTCTACATTGATAGATGAAGAGCAGATAAGCTCAAGGGCAAGCCACGAATCATAAGGACTCGCTCCATATGATGTTGTCAGAGTAATGTCGTTTCGAAAAAAAAGGTCGTTTATGGATAAAGGAATCTTCACATCAGGATCTGTAGGAGCAAAAAAGAGAACCGTTCCCCCTCTTTCAACAGACTCAAGAGCTTTGATGTTAGCTTCCTTGGCCCCTGTACACACAAGAACAAGATCAGCCAGTCGGCCTCCATTCATCTGACGAAAGCATTTCCCGATTTCTTCAGAGGAGTTTAGCGCTTCGTCTGCCCCGAATCTCTTTGCTGCCTGGAGGCGGTAGGGAACAATATCAACAGCCATAATTCTTCCTGCTCCTGAAACTCTCGCTAGGAGGATATTCAACAAGCCAACAATTCCACTTCCAATCACCAATATACTCTGGCCAGGCCTTAATCTGGCAATCCTCTGGGCTCTGATTACACAGCCTAAGGGTTCATGAAAAGTTGCCTCTTCGTACGACAACTCATCCGGGATAATAAAGACCCCTCTATCAACATTGATGGAAGGAAGCCGGATGTATTCTGAAAAGCCTCCCGGGTCAAAATTTGTCTGGCGCAACGTCTCGCAGGCGGTATGATGCCCTGTAAGACAATAATAACAGGTATAACAGGGAACATGGTGGGAGGCTGCAATACGATCTCCTATTTTGTATTTGGAAACACCCACTCCGACTTTGACCACCTGACCGGCCACTTCATGGCCTAAAACAAGAGGGGCTTTCTTCAGGCGATACCACTCTAGGATATCACTTCCGCAAATCCCGCTGGCTTCGACCCTCATCAACAACTCTCCAGTCCCAATGCTAGGAATAGGCACCTCTTCTGTTCTTATATCATTATTGCGATAATACATTGCAACGCGCATGGCTTATCTTTTCGGATGGATTCCTTTGTATTATGTATAAACTCCCCAGGAAAATGTCAAGTATAATCAGGTTCTATAATGCACCTCTGTAGGGACCGTCCCCCGAACAGTCCTCTATCGGCCCGATCAGGGATCGAGTCCTACATCATAAAAATTGGGTATCATGCTATATAATGAGTATCGTGAAAAAGAGGATAGGCATCTTTTTCTGGAAAAAGGGAATGCAGGGGAACTTAATATGTCTATATGTCCAAAGTTAAGGTGGGATCTCTCTGGAAGGATAAAAGAATCAAGATCAATTATACTTATATAATCTGCCGCCATTGAGAATTCTATCGATTTTAAATTTCAATTCTCTTTCCTCAATAGGCTTATTGATATAGCCATATGGCTTAGTTTTATCTAATTGCTTCAAAGTATTCTCATCTCCATAAGCCGTCAAATAAATAACAGGAATATTTAGATGAGATTGAATCTGCTTGGCAGCACACAGTCCATCTATATTCCCTCTTAATTTGATATCCATCAGGATCAAATCCGGGTTCATAATGAACGCTTTTTCTACTGATTCTTCTCCAGAAGCAGCCACTCCACATACATCATAGCCCAGGCCTTTAAGGGTATAATTAATATCCATGGCAATGATACTTTCATCTTCAACGACTAATATTTTAGGATTTTCTATCATTCTATATCCTTTCTTCCTGTTTCAAGAGCAATTTAATGGAGCAATCCTCCATTCAACTATTTAGTCGAGAATCTATCAAGAAAGTTGACAAATATTAAAAACCCACCTAAATCTGAAGATGTAAGGATTTCCTGATTCTAACTAACTACACTGTCAAGCTTGGAAGATTCTTCTACTTTACCAGTCTGGCTGTCAACAACCACTATAGAAGACTCCTGAACTATGATTCCTTTTCCTTTTTTACTTCTTTTTTTCCTTATTTCTTGATAAATTTTTCTGTAAGTTCTCTGGCTTCGGTATCTGTATACTGTTTCGGAGGAGTTTTCATAAAATAGGATGACGGTGCAAACAGTGCTCCGGATAATCCATTGTTAAGAGCCAATTTGCAGCATCTTATTGCATCGATAACTACACCCGCAGAATTCGGCGAATCCTCGACCGAAAGACGAACATCTAAGTAACTGGGAACATCCCCGAAATGACGACTCTCGATATGGAGGAAACAAAGCTTGTTATCTTTTTGCCAGGGAACATAGTCACTGGGACCGATATGGACATTGTCAGAATGGATGTTAAGCCCTCTTGCCTTTATCTGTGAAGTTACGGCATTGGTTTTTGACTTCTTTTTGGAATCCAATCTTTCCCTTTCCAGCATGTTGAGAAAATCAGTGTTACCTCCGGTGTTAAGCTGATAGGTCCTCTCAATTGACATCCCTCGATCCAGATAGAGATTGACTAGTGTTCGGTGGAGAATGGTTGCACCCACCTGGGATTTTATGTCATCTCCAATGATAGGGAGATTATTTTTTTCGAATCTTTTCTGCCAATATTCCTCACTGGCAATGAAGACAGGAATACAATTGATAAATGCACAGCCCGCTTCAAGAATCTGTTCAATATACCATTTCGTCGCTTCTTCACTTCCTACTGGAAGGTAGCTAATAACGATGTCTGTTTTGGTATCCTTAAGAATACCAATTACATCCGCCGTCCTTCCTGGAGCTTTTTCGATAATCTGAGAGAGGTATTTTCCAAGGCCATCGTGAGTCATTCCCCGTTCTACTTTGACATTGAGATAAGGAACATCTGAGAATTTAGTTGTGTTGTTAGGAGGAGTGAAAATGGCTTTACCTAAATCTTTACCTACTTTGTTTTTATCGATATCAAAGGCAGCTGCAAATTCAACGTCTCGAATGTGATAGCCACCGAGGTCTACATGCATAACTCCAGGAATAAAATCAGATTTATTTACATTTTTATAATATTCGATTCCTTGAACTAAAGAAGAGGCGCAATTGCCCACTCCGATTATAGCAACTCTAATTTTGCTCATTAACTTATATCTCCTTTCCTATTTCTATTTTTCTATTGCTTGCCAGAATTTTATTCTGCTCTCTTCAAGGTGGATTTTTCTTCTGATGAAATGATTCGCTGAAGAAATTCGTTCAATCTTTCATTCTCATAATGAAATTCTTTAATGATTTGTCTTGCTCTTTCTGAGAGCCTCTGATAACCCCACATCATTCTGGAAAGTATTTCGGATTCATCGTTTCTCTCAGCATAAGCCAGGAGATTGACTTCAAAGAATGACAGGCTGTCAGAATCTTTCAGAATAGCAAGATCTGAGTCTTTAGTTTGGCCGAGTTCGTGATTTTTGATGAGGTTGAGGATTTTGTTTTTCACCCTGCGGCTGAGAGGATACTTATCCAGAATTTCCTGAACAACCCTGGCACTGTTTAGCGCATGAGCATTTTTGAAATCGTCGTAATCAGAGAACTTAGAGCGGATGACCTTCCTCTGGGGAAGAGCGCGTTCAATATCATGAGCAAAAGCGGCGAGTTGAATAGCCCAAATTGCATCCGGCCTGAATTTCAGCATCCACTCTTTCACGCTCTTAGCATGGGCAAAGTCCTCGGGCACATATGAGCGGGAAATAATATGCTCAATCTCATTTTCGATAGCTTTATGATAATTGATACTCATGTCTTAACACATATAATCTCCTTATCGATTCAGCATTGGTAATTATGGATAAAATGATTAATGTGGCAAATAACTGGTTCAAAACAGCCCCTATGAATACAATAAATAGTCGAATATCCCGCCCCATCCTGAAGTTTTTCTTCTTGTTAAAAGCCCTTGAAATTAAAACCTCATCATACTGCATAGCTGTGTAGCTGATCATGAAGCTCCCTGTAAGAGCGAGGAATCCGATCAACAAGACCCAGATCGTCTCCATCGTATGAAAGCAAGCAAGGGTCATGCCTAAAATAATCAAACTGTCAGCATATCGATCGAGAACCCGATCCAGATATCCTCCGAATTTGCTTTGTTTAAATTTCAGACGAGCGATCTCACCATCACATCCGTCAAGGATGGAAGACAGTTGAGCCATAAACCCTCCTATGACAATTTTGGGATATCCGCCAAGAAAAAAGAACAATCCAGAAAGCACAGCCAGAAAAAAGCTAATCAGAGTCAAATAATTGGGATTGATATTTAAGCGAGTCAGTTTCGAAGAAATCCAAACAGAAATTTTACGATTCAAGCTTCTGGAAATTGGGCCATCTGTGGGCTTCTCCAATTGTTTAAGCAATATCTTTTTTGCCTTCTGGAGGGTTTCTCTGTCATCCACATCTATCCAGAAACTGTCGCCTATGTCATATGTTTTCAGTTTTCCTCGATTAGAGAGTATCTGATTAGCAGCCGAAAGCGAATATTTCTCCTGGGAAATACTTTCCTTCAATGCATCGAAAATAACCGGAGAACAGAGGAAAATTCCTGTATCAATGGCATTGAACCGATCAAGCCCTTTGCCAATTTCT
>JAUWYH010000167.1 GCA_030615975.1 Candidatus Aminicenantota bacterium | reverse complement strand
ATGACAAAAAGGGACAATGATAACAGCTTAATTATATGTCTCTTATATTATTTTTCAACTTTTTGGGAGATGATTCTCATTTTTATACTTTCACTTTTTGTAATATTCTTAGTCAGGGTTTGATGAATCAAACCTCTACATCTGTCTGTCTCCTTTTTTATCCTAATGTAGTGCCTGATCCCCGATCAGGCCTATTTTAAATTTCGCATATCTGTTTTGTATAATTACCAATCAGGCCCGATGAGGGCATCAGGCCCTACAACTGTTTTAGGTTATGCGTCCTCTTCTCTGAGGGTGGTCCGCTCGGGGAGCGGGCCCTACATGAAAAACGGAGGGAGAGGGATTCGAACCCCCGTCCCGATTACTCGGGAAGCGATTTTCAAGACCGCCGCCTTAAACCACTCGGCCATCCCTCCTGAATATTTACATTTTAATCATAGAGACAAAATCTAGCAAGTCAATTTAATGATGAGACTGGAATCATATAGCCACGTATATTTCAGACAAATCCTGCCGATTGCTCAGGTTATTCTTTCTAATCCATCCATGTATGGTCGTAAGGCCTCTGGAATAAAAACAGAGCCATCTTCCTGTTGAAAACTTTCTAGGATGGCGCTTACTGTTCGTCCTAAAGCCACTCCTGATCCATTCAGTGTATGGACAAATTCCGGTTTTGATTTGGAGTCTCTTCGGAAACGTATATCAGCTCTTCTCGCCTGGAAATCCTCACAATTTGTACAGGATGAAATCTCCAAGTATTTCTTGCGGTGAGGCATCCAGAGCTCTAGATCATATGTTTTAGCCCCAGCAAATCCTAAATCTGCAGTGCAAAGGATAACAACCCGATAGTGCAAGCCTAATCTTTTCAAAACTTCTTCAGCATCGACAGTCATCCTCTCCAGTTCTTCGTATGAGTTTTCAGGTAAAGAAAAAGTCATAAGCTCAACCTTGTTGAATTGATGCTGGCGGATTAGACCCCTTATATCTTTTCCATATGAGCCTGCTTCACGACGAAAACATGGGGTGTACGCCACAAATCTTTGAGGAAGAGAATTTGCTTCAAGAATTTCTTCCCGATATAGGTTGGTTAGAGGAACCTCAGCAGTAGGGATCATATACCATGAATATCCTCTTAACTTAAAAAGGTCACTCTCAAATTTAGGCAAATTGCCTGTACCCGTCAAGCTTTCCTTATTGGCGATGAAGGGAGGGAGAACTTCTTTATAGCCTTTTTCTTTGGTATGGATGTCAAGCATATAGTTGATCAATGCTCTTTCCATCTGGGCTCCAGCTCCAAAATAGATCGCAAACCTCGATCCAACCATTTTTGCTGCTCGCTCAAAATCTAAAATTCCAAGCCTCTTCCCTATATCCCAGTGAGGCTTTATAGGAAAAGAAAATTTTGGTTTTTCTCCAAAACTACGCACTTTGACATTATCCTCAGGCCTTTGACCTTCAGGAACGGACTCATGAGGAATATTGGGAATGATAAGGAGAATCTTTCTCAAATTCTCGTCAATTTCTTTTAATTCTTCTCCCAGACGTTTTATCTCCTCAGATACCTTCTTCATCTCTGAAATAATAGAGGACGCATCTTTCTCCTCTTTCTTCATCTGACCTATGAGTTGAGAAGTTTTATTTTTCTCAAACCTCAGGTTCTCGACTCTCTTCAAGCATGTCCTCTTTTGCTTATAAAGCTTGATAAACTCATCAAGGTTGATATTCACACCTCTAGCTTTACTCTTTTTTATGACAAAATCTGTATTCTCAAAGACAAACTTTATATCAAACATGCCGCAGATTATAACATAAGTTTTCAAATATTTTAAATGGGGTCACCCATTGCACTGTTGACTAGAGGAAAGGATTAAAATATAGTTAGAGAAGAATGAAACAAGATAAGACGTTGAAAAAAATCATATTAACCAAAGCGAATCAAAATCGAAAAGGCTATATTCAGATTTACACAGGAAACGGAAAAGGGAAAACCACGGCTGCTCTCGGCCTTGCTCTCCGAGCAGCCGGGCATGGATTGAAAGTTTACATAGGACAATTTCTCAAAGGACAGATGTATGGAGAACTTGTATCTGTAAAGAAGCTTTCCCCGTTGATTACCATCAAGCAATTCGGACGGAAAGGCTATATCCACGTGACAAAAAATCCAGATGAGGAAGACATCAAAAGAGCAAAAAGAGGATTAAAAAAATGTTTTGAGGCTATGCTTTCAAAAAAATACAGAATAATTATCTTGGATGAAATAAATGTCGCTGTCGACTTTAACCTCTTATCAAAAGAGGAGGTACATAAATTTCTCGATCAAAAACCCGATGAGGTAGAAATCATCCTGACAGGAAGATATGCTCCTCCTTCTTTTATAAAAAGAGCGGATCTGGTGACTGAAATGAAGGAAAAAAAGCATTATTATGCCAAGGGAGTTAGAGCTCGAGACGGGATTGAAAGATAAATCAATGGAAAGAGAGAAATTTGAAAAATTCGTGGAGGAAGCGCTTTCGAAGATTCCTAAAAAATTCAAAAAACTTCTCCAAAACCTGGCGGTGATAGTCGAAGAAAAGCCTCCAAGAGAGATTTATAAGAGCACAGGTAGTTCTGTTTTCAGTACAATTTTAGGTCTTTATCATGGGGTTCCTTTCAAACATAGAGGGCCTTTTTATGGAAATCTCCCCCCTGATGTGATCGTTATTTACCAAGAACCGATAGAGAATATCTGTCACTCAGAAGAAGAAATAAGAAGGAAAGTCAGAGAAGTCGTTTTCCATGAAATCGGTCATTACTTTGGTTTAAGCGAGAAGGAATTGAACAAGATCGAGAAATTTTGAGGGAGAGCAATGAAGCATAGTTTTAAAGGGATTTTTGCTGCCTTAACAACTCCTTTTATTCAAGGTAACATTTCTCCCGAAAAATTCAAAGAAAACATCCAAAAATACAATGCTTTTGACCTTTCTGGCTATGTTGTGTGTGGATCATCAGGAGAAAGCGTTTATCTAACGGATGAGGAGTCAGAAAAGCTTGTCCAAACAGCAAAAGAAACCGCCTCTTCAGAAAAGAAAATCATTGTAGGCACGGCCAGAGAATCAACAAAAATCACTTTAGAATTTACAAACCGGATGGCTGCCTTCAACATAGATGCTGCCTTGATTCGTACTCCCAGCTATTTCAAGTCTAAGATGGATCACGAAGCTTTAAAAAAACATTATTTAACCATTGCTGACAATTCCAAAGTACCGGTGATTATTTACAACATCCCTCAGTATACAGGAGTCTCTGTGGACCATCAGCTAATTGTTCGTCTCTCCAGCCATCCCAATATCGTCGGCATTAAAGACAGCTCCGGAAACCTAACTTTTATATCAGAGCTTATCCCAAAAGTCCCTCCTGATTTCAGCATTCTCCTGGGTGCTGGAAGTATAATCCTCTCTGGATTGATCATGGGCGTGAGCGGAGGAATCCTCAGGCTTGCTGATGTCGCACCAGCCAAATGCGCTGAACTTTACAAACTTTTTCTGGAAGGAAAAATGGATGAAGCACGAAGACTGCAGCTCGAGTTGGTTCCTCTCAATAAAGCCATAATCCAGACTTTTGGTATTTCTGGATGTAAATATGCCCTTGACTTGTTGGGCTACTTCGGCGGACTTCCTCGCCTTCCTCTCCTTCCCCTTGATGAAAAAGGAAAAGAAGAAATCAAAAATATACTAAATAACTTGAGTCTCCTATAAACTTCCAGTAGTGGAACGAAATCAAATGGAAAATCAGAAAAAAGGCCGGCGGATTTTCCTTAAGAATATCCTTTGTGGAACTCTTTCAATCCCTTTGGCAACAAGGCAACTCGTAAGAGAGGAGAAAAAAAGAGATTGTTTAAAAAAAGGGCAGATGTTCTACCGCCGGCTGGGAAGGACAAACCTTTTCATCTC
>JAUWYH010000001.1 GCA_030615975.1 Candidatus Aminicenantota bacterium | reverse complement strand
AAAAGTTTTCTTTTGTTTTTTCAATCATTATTTTTTTCATCGCATTTCCTTTCCTTACCCAGGCAGCACAACCCAATCCCAAGATCATCATGAAAACAAGCAAGGGAGATATAACCCTCGAGCTCTTCGCAGATAAGGCACCTATTACTGTCCAGAATTTTCTCTCCTATGTAGATGAAAATTTTTATGACGGGACCATCTTTCACCGGGTCATCAAAGGATTCATGATTCAAGGAGGAGGACTGACTCCAGATTTAATAGAAAAGCCGACAAAGCCTCCCATAAAAAATGAAGCAGCAAACGGGTTGAAAAACAAAAGGGGCACTATCACTATGGCCCGGATGCCCGAGATAGACAGCGCCACCTGCCAGTTCTTTATCAATCATGTGGATAATTCTTTTCTGGATCATAAGGATAATACCGCTGGAGGATTTGGATATGCTGTCTTCGGAAAAGTCATAGAAGGGATGGATGTTGTCGATGCTATCGCCAATTCGAAGACAATGACAAGAGGCGGCATGAATGATGTACCGCGAGAAACCATATTGATCATTTCCATCCGTCATCTTGAAGCCAATTCGTCTCTTTAAAGGAACTTCTTTATAAGACTCTTTTCCTCTGAGTATTGATGTCTGATTGGATATTCGCCTTCTTCCATCTTATTCTTCTTCTCGGAATCTTGGCTTATGCTTTTTACTCCCTTCTTCAAAGAAATGAATTGAGGTTTGGGGTCATAATGGCCTTTCTTATTGGCTACTATTTCCTCGTTCTGCACAAGGCTGTCAAAAGAGAAATCGAAAGAAAACGAAAAAAACAACCTTAAGGGGAAAAAATAAAGTGCTCGGGTATGGAATAACAGAAATTCCTAAAAATTCAAAAAACAGGGCCTGTCTGGAGGGAATATTAGAAAAAATTTATACTACAGAACAAAGTAATTGCCGTATTTGTTTAGAAGAAAGCCTGAAATCAAAAAAAGAGAAAAAGTAGTATGGATATTTTTGAGCGGTCTATTCGCTTTCTGGGCTCTATAGTATGGGGTCCCCAGACGGTCATCCTTCTGCTTGGAGTTGGGCTGTTCTTAACCATTCGTCTCCGTTTTGTTCAACTTCGACATTTAGGGCTTTCTTTCCGGCTCCTTCTCGGCAAGAAGGACTTTGGCGAAAGCGAAAAAGAACGCAGAGGAGACATTACCCCCTTCCAAGCATTAACCACTTCCTTAGCCGCTGTCATCGGAAACGGAAATATTGCCGGAGTTTGCACAGCCATCGCCATGGGAGGGCCTGGAGCTGTTTTTTGGATGTGGCTCTCTGCTCTTTTCGGCATGGCAACCAAGCTTGTTGAAGCCGTATTGGGTCAAAAATATAAGAAGGTAACTCCTGACGGGACAGTAGTTGGCGGCCCGATGTATTATATTAAAGAAGGATTGGGGTTGCCTTGGCTGGCCGGGATATTCGCTTTCTTCATGGGATGTAAGCCTCTTTTTTCGACGACAACCATTCAATCCAACTCCATAGCCATCGCTCTAAAAACTCAATTAGGTCTCGACCCATGGATATCTGGTTTGGGTTTAGCCATTCTGACATGGCTTGTTATCATCGGGGGAATCAAATCCATAGCTAAAGTGACAAAATTTATAAGTCCTTTTATGGTTTTCTTCTATATATTCGGCGCCTTCTTTACAGTCATTATTTTCGCCTCTCACATTCCTCATGCCTTTTCCCTTATTTTTGTCGGAGCATTCAAGCCATCAGCTATCACTGGAGGAGTAGCAGGCATGACAATAGCAAGGGCTATCCGCTATGGTCTGGCAAGAGGCGCTTACTCTAACGAAGCTGGAACAGGTACAGCAGGTGTCTTCCATGCTACAGCCCGGACAAGCGAGCCAGTTCGACAAGGCTTAATTGCTTCGTTGGATGTGTTCATCGATACGCTCCTTATCTGCACTCTTACAGCTTTATCTGTTCTAGTAACCGGAGTCTGGACAGAAGGCACAAGTACAGGAATGACTGCAGCCGCGTTCAATGCTGCCTTGCCGCGATTTGGAGGCTTAATTGTCGCAGCAAGTTCTTTCCTTTTCGGGTATTCCAGCCTGATTGCTGTTCCTTATTATGGAGAAATTTCCTTCAGCTATCTTTTAGGAGGCTGGATAAAACGTCCTTTCCGCTGGATCTTCTGTTTTGTTATTTTTATTGGCGCTGTTTTGGAAGTAGAAGTTGCCTGGTCAATCGGAGATGTTTTCAACGGGATGATGGCCTTCACAAACTTAATTGGTTTAGTAGGACTGGCCGGACTGGCCATCGCCTCTGTAAACAGCTATTTAAAAAAGATGGAGAGATGGAAAAAATCAACTTTTCTTTCTGAATGAATCGATGAAAAAAAGAATTCTTGAGCGTATCTATTTTCTCTTGTTCATATTTCTCTTATTCTTCCTCTTTATAATCCTGAGCTTTCTTCATAAAAAAGAGCCTTTGCTTGAAGAAAAAAAAGAAACTACTGAATTAAAAATTTCGGATGCACCACCATCACTTAGTGAAAATAAAGTGATTATCCAAAAAAGAATGACCCTCACAGACATTCTAGGTCCCTACAATTTCCCTCCCATTGAGATCCATAAGCTAAGAGAAGAAGTGAAGCATGTCTATGATTTGGCCAAAATAAAAACAGGACATGAAATTCGCATTTTCTATTCCGAAGATGAAAAATTTATCTCTTTAGAATACGATATCGATTCCGAAAAATATCTTTACATCCAGAAAAAAGAAAATGTATATCTGGCAGAAATAAAAAAAGTTCCTTTTGATATCACAGTCAAGATGATATGGGGCGTCATCGAAGATAATCCTATCTCTGCTGTCGCTCGAGAAAACGAAAAAGATATTTTAGCCCTTTCTTTAGCAGAGCTTTTTGCCTGGGACATCGATTTTTACACCGACCTCCGCCAGGGAGACTCATTCAAAATTATTTTTGAAAAAAAATATCTTTATGGGGAATTTGTCGGCTACAGAAATATCCTTGCCGCAGAATTCACCAATCAAGGCAAGACATTCCGAGCCTTCCGCTACACTTATCCTGACACAGAAGAATCGGACTATTTTGATATTGATGGGAATTCCTTAAGGAAAGAATTTTTAAAATCTCCCATCAAATTTGCTCGAATAACTTCCCGTTTCAGCCTAAGAAGGCTTCATCCTATCCGCAAGGTTTATCGTCCCCACTATGGAGTGGATTATGCGGCTCGTATCGGAACCCCAGTCCAAGCAACAGCAGACGGAACCGTAACCTTTGTTGGACGGAACAGGAATTCAGGCCGTATGATCAGAATCCGCCACAAAAACACCTACGAAACAATGTACCTTCATCTAAAAGGATACGAAAAAGGAATAAGAAAAGGCGCAAAAGTCAAAGGGGGGCAAGTTATCGGCTATGTGGGCTCATCAGGAGAATCTACCGGTCCTCACTTGGACTATAGAATTAAATACAGAGGTAAATACATCAATCCGCTTGCATGGAGATTTAGGTCGGTGAAACCTCTTCGAATGGAATTTCTCGAAGATTATAGGAAAGAAGCTGAGGTGTATCGTTTCTTACTTGAATCTCCCCTTAATCTATTCTCAAATTTATCTTTTTGTATTTGAGATTTTTCTCGACTATTTTTTCACGCCTCCGCCTTTAGATCCACCGCTTGAACTCGAGCTTCCACTTGAAGAACCCTTACTTGAACTCCCCGCGGAACTGCTTCCCCCGGAGCTTCCTGAAGAAGAGCCAGACCCGGAACTACTGCTGCTCCCAGAAGAATGAAAACCACCTCTGGAACTCAGCCTTGATCTTGAAACCACAACATTTTTTGAGGATAAATTAAGGGCAGGGCAGCGGATTTCATTGGCTCTGCTCGAATATGTTATCTTAACTCCCATCCTTTGAGCGGTTCTCACATCAGGATTCCAATCCCTGAGTCGCATGGGAGTCCATTCGCTGATTCCCATGGAAGAATGTAGCTTGAATGGTTTAGCCTTAGGAAGGGAAACAATATTTCCTTTTTTACTAAGAGCAGCCTTTTCCTTAGAGAAAGGAATCTTTTTGGCATCGACTTCTGTTTTAGGACTGACAGCTATTTTTGTGCCTGATAATGGCAAATCTTTTCTTGCACCTGATACTTCTTCTTTTTCTCTGATAAACGAAGATATCACATGCTTTCTGAGCTCAGTCACTTCTCTATTTCGCCTGAAAGTCCACGCCGCCTTCAGATCAGGGTCTTGAGGAAATTTCTGAGGAAATACTTGTTTTTGTTGTGGAGATGATTCTAATTGTTCTGAAAGCTGCTTAAATCTTATGCTTTTCTCTTGGATTCTTGAAACATTTAAATCTTTGCCTTTGACTATAATCATCTGTTCGGGAATCTTCTGAAGAGTATCGAGGACTCTTTTATCATTCTTCTTTAATGCTGAAACGTAATTGTTATAAACTTTCTTTAATTCTTTAGGTCGCGGGTATTGAGAACTCTCTTTTTTCTTCAACTGATCTTTCCGGATAACACGACGAATAGGAGGTGTTTTTTGAGCCTTGTCTTCTGGACCAGCATAAGATTCCCAATAATTATATCCTTGGGCATAATAATATCCAGAAGGATTGTACCAATCAAATAGGGACCATGGTCTCCATGTATAATAACCCATAAAAAAATCCCATGCCACCCAAGCTGGAGCAAAGGCAGATCCAGGAAGCCAAACCCAGCCATTATCTTTGTCCCAAAGCCAGAGACCAAGATGATAGGGCACCCAACCCCAGGTTTCCTCAGGGACCCAGAAAAGTTGGCCGTTTACCTCTCTCCATTTTCCATAATTGTAAGGCTGCCACGATCCCCAAGGATAATAATCATTGTAATTGGGACGCCACACATAGCCATAAAGTTTGGTCCACATCCATTCTCCGTAGAGGTTCGAATACTTTTGAGCAAAATAAAAGACAGCTTTAGGAAATTTCTGTATAGGTTTGGGGAGAAAACTTTTCCCTTTATGGAGCTCTTGAAAATTCTCGTTTATCACCTCATTCCAAAGCTCAAAATCAACATCTGGTCTGTATTCATCATAAAAAACCTTGCGATCTCTAGAGACAGACAATTTCTGTAGCTTTTTTACCTTTTCTTCTTTGAGATGATCTGCATCGGGTCCGTATAAAACATAAGCTTTCCCGTGCTTCACTTGGACATCTGTAATTCTGTCCTCTCGGGCTTTTATCATGGCCACTGTCTTATGCTTCATTTTCACAGCAGCGTTAGAAGTGATGACCTGAAAAACTTCCCGAGAATTATACTTTTTGTACATAATGTAGATTTGACCTTTATTGAGAACAAGATTGGTGATCTTTTTCCTTGAACTGAGGCTCTGGGCCAGAATCGTTTCAATCTTTAATTCAGTATCGAGGTCAAGCCTGATAATAGTGCCAGTATCAAACTGAATCTCACACCTTCTGCTGGCAGTTGTACGAATAATATCTCCAAAAGTTAAGGGGAGGTTCAAAACTGCAATTTCAGGCGTCCTCTCTCCTTCTCTGATTACTACCGGATCCTTGCCGTCGTATTTGACTTCAGTAAAGCTAATATGACCGAAATAGATATCTGATTCTGGTGAGTAAATATATTCATAATGTGATTTAGAAAGAATTGAAGATGGAAGGAAAAGAACAACAGCGAAAATTGCTAAAAAACTTAATTTTTTCAGTCTCATTTTCCCCTCCTTTTTAATTAAGGAGTTCAGAAATATTATAGCAAACTTCATGCCAATTTTACTAGGCTGAGACTGAGTTATTAGATCATATTTTTGTCCTCTTTTTTTGACATATGTATGAAAAATTGGACACTGGTTCAGTGGAAGGACAGTTGACATTTGAAGAATAAACAATTTAGAATGACTTATATTATAAATTCAAATTTTTTAAAGGGAGGTATTCATGAAAATCACCCTAAGCGTCTTAAAAGCTGATATAGGCAGTATCGGCGGGCACATCACCCCCAGCCAAGCTCTTGTGAATGAAGTCAAAAACTTCGTTCAGGAAAACGGCAAAAATTTAATAATCGACTTATATATCAGTTTTACAGGCGACGATATTGCTATTCTATGTACACACGAAAGAGGCATTCTGGATGAAAAAATTCATAAATTGGCCTGGGATGCCTTTATTGCTGGAACAGCCGTTGCAAAAAAACAAGGGCTTTACGGGGCAGGACAAGACCTGTTGAAAGATGCCTTCAGCGGAAACATAAAAGGAATGGGACCTGCGGTGGCAGAGATTGAATTTGAAGAAAGACCAAACGAACCCTTTATCTTTTTCGCTGCAGATAAAACTGATCCAGGAGCCTACAATCTGCCTTTCTATCTTGCATTTGCTGATCCAATGTATTGCGCTGGACTCATTTTAAGCCCTAAAATGAGCGATGGTTATACTTTTCATATCATCGATGTCGAATACACGGAAAAAGACAAGATCATTGAACTCAATGCTCCTGAGGAACTGTATGATATCGCCGCCTTGCTTCGTGACAACGAAAGATATGTAATCGAGAGTATTTACTCCCGAAGTACAGGAAACCAAGCTCTATCTATTTCTACTACTCGTTTACACAATATAGCTGGAAAATATACAGGAAAAGATGATCCCGTGGCTCTTGTCCGTGTTCAGGGTGAATTTCCAGCAACTGGAGAAGTCCTAGGACCGTTTCAAATCGGACATTATGTGGCCGGATTCATGAGAGGAAGCCATATCGGGCCTCTGATGCCTTGCAAGTTGAACTCGACAATTTCCTTCTTCGACGGACCTCCGGTTGTCACTGGAGCTGCTTTTTCTGTAAGAGAAGGCAAGTTTACAGAACCTGCTGACGTTTTCGATCACCCATACTGGGATTATATAAGGACCCAGGTATCTGAAAAGGCAACAGCTATAAGACGACAAGGATTTTCCGGAGCAGCAATGCTTCCTTATAGCGAACTGGAATACGGAGGCATTGTAGAAAAACTGGAAAAGCTCAACAAGAAATTCAAGGTCAAAGATTGAGAAGCTCTTAAGCTGTCATTCTCCAAGGGAACACAGTATTTAGTTTTACCACCTTTACTTGTAGAGCGCCGGCCGACAATAAATTTTAGAAAAAATGAGAGGATCTTGAAAAAATACAGGAATCCAGTTCCTACGGTAGATATTATTATTGAAATCAAAAGAGAGGATGGCTGTGAAGGCATTGTCCTCATCAAAAGGAAAAATTCTCCCCATGGCTGGGCACTTCCAGGAGGTTTTGTCGACTATGGAGAATCTTTAGAAAAAGCAGCCGTTAGAGAGGCTAAAGAAGAAACATCTCTTGATGTCGAGCTCCTGTATCAGCTGCATACCTACTCAGACCCGAAGCGTGATCCTCGCCAGCACACAATTTCAACTGTTTATGTGGCCAGAGCTTCAGGAAAGCCAAAAGCTGAGGATGATGCTCAGGAAATCGGAGTATTCACAAAGGAAGAAGTCAGTTTTCGACTTGCTTTCGACCATAATAAAATCTTAGAGGATTATTTCGAGCGTAAAAAAAGAAAAAACTATGGATAAAAATAGAGGGAAAAAGAAAAACGCAAACCAAAATCTTAAACTCAAAGAAGTGCGCAAAGTTTGGGGGCCAGTCGAAGCAGAAGTGATTAGAAGCTTTCTTAAAAGCCATGACATTTCTTGTCTTTTCAGAGGACAGGTAGCCCAATCCATTCATCCTTTTTCTGCCGATGGCCTTGGAGAAATAAAGATTTTTGTCTCTGAAAAAGATTATTCTCGCGCCAAAAAGCTCCTTAAACAAACAGAGACAGAGTAACACAACAATTCGGCTATCTCGTTCAGCCCGAGGAGCGGGTTCTACATTTATTAATCACCTTTTATATGCAGACTGTCTGTCGATGATAAATTTTAAAAGAAATAATAACGAGTCACTGTGTGACTGAATCACTGATTCACTAATCTAAATATAGCGGTCATTTCCATCTTTCTACAATATATAGAAAATAAATAAAATAAATGAATTTTTTTATATTTTTTTCTTGACATTGAATTTTTTCTCCCATATATTTTAGAAAAAATGGGACAAAACGGGACAAAATGGGAAACTCATTAATAGGAAGTTACGCAGCCAGGTTTGATCGGAGCGGTCGGATTAAAATTCCGGAAAAATTCCGCTCTGCCATCGAAGAGGAATACGGAAAAGAATTATTCATTACCTCCCTCACAGACGAGGCCGTCCAAATCTACCCTCTCTCTGTCTGGGAAGAATTGACGGGTATTGCCAGCGAAGGAGCCCTTCATCTTAAACCTACCGTACGAAAGTTCATGCTCCGTGTAAACAGAAAAGGGATTAAATATCGAATCGACTCCAAAGGACGCATACTGATCACTCAGTCATTAAGGGAAAAAGCTAAGCTCGAGGATGAGGTTGAGATTATAGGACTCTCCAATCATCTAGAAATCTGGAATAAAAACATCCTCGATGAAACACTCGAAGGAAAACCTTTGACAGATGAAGATTTTGAAAACATCTCAGAGCTTCTTCCTCAAAAAAAAGACAAATGAACGGAAACGGCCACATTCCTGTTCTTTTAGAAGAGGTCATGGATTATCTGGATATTAAAAGAGAAGGTATTTATGTCGACTGCACTCTTGGAGTGGCAGGACACGCTCTCCAAATAGTAAAAAGAAACCCTAAAGCCACTCTTATTGGCTTCGATATCGATGAAAGCTCTCTTCTAAAGGCAAAAAAGAAACTTGAACCCTACGCAGACAGGGTCACGCTTTATCATTCAGATTTCAGATATCTCCCAGATCTCAAAATAGATTTTACCCACATAAAAGGGATTCTTCTTGATTTAGGCCTCTCCTCTTTCCAGCTTGACTCTCCAGAAAGAGGCTTCAGTTTCAATCGAGAAGGCCCTCTCGATATGAGAATGGACCTTCGGAATAAAGTAACAGCCTCAAAAATAATCAATAAATATTCAGAACATAAACTCGCTAAAATATTTCAAGAATACGGAGAATTCAGACGGGCCAACAGGCTTGCCAGAGTAATTATTTCAAGAAGAAAACTTAAAAAAATTGAGACAACGTCCCAGCTTCGCCATATCGTTGAAGAAATCTGCCCCTGGAGACCTAAAAAAGGAAAGACCCATCCTGCAGCAAAAGTTTTTCAAGCCCTGCGGATCGAGGTCAACCAAGAATTGAAAAGCCTTTCGTGTTTCTTAGAAAAGACAGGGCAAAAACTGCCCAAAAAAGCTCGTATTATCGCCATTTCCTTCCATTCATTAGAAGATAGAATAATAAAGCATACATTCGCCGATCTTGCTACATCAAATGACTCGCCTCCTATCCTGAAAATTCTGACAAAAAAGCCCGTCATCCCTGATGAAGAAGAAATCGTCATTAATTTTAGAGCGAGATCAGCCAAATTGAGAGCAGCTGAAAGAATTTAGATGGTAAGAAAAAAAATCAGAAAAAAAGAAATAGTGGTTGGTTTGGTTTGGACGATCGCGGTGATGTTCTTTCTTACCTTCTACATCTGGAATCAAATAGAATCTATCCGAGTAGGATACAAAATAGGCGAATTGGAAGAAAATCTTCAGTCTTTAAAAAAAGACGTTGAAAAACTGGAAACAGAAAAATCATCGCTTCTTGCTCTCGAAAGAGTGGAAAAAATCGCAAAAGAAAAATTAAAGTTAGAGAAACCTAAAAAAGAGCAGATCATTTATGATAACTTCAGACCTGAACCTTAAAACAAGCTTATGAGCAGCTTATATCAGAAAAAAGTTAAAAAAAGAACTGTCATCCTCGCTTTTTTTTCCCTGATTTGGCTCTCTGGAATTATCTTTCGTCTTATCCAACTCCAAGTCATAGATCACCCCCGGCTAAAAGCTGAAGTTATCGAACAGAATCGAAGCATAAACACTATATCTCCCAAAAGAGGAACAATTTATGACCGAAATGGCAATATCTTGGCCAGAAGCATTCCAACTCAATCCGTTTATTATGTATCTTTCAACAACGAGCCTTTCGACTATCAATTCCAAAAAATTCAAAAGCTGAAAGGGTTGTTAAAGCTTTCAGAGAAAGATCTTAAGATAATAAAACGAAGAATAGAGAAAAATGCTTCTTTTATATGGTTGAAAAGAAAGATTGACTCTAAAAAAGCAGAAAAAGTCGAAAATCTCCATCTAAGTGGAATACATTTAACGGAAGAAAACAAAAGATTCTATCCTCAAGGAACACAAGCAGCCCAAATCTTAGGAAGAGTGAACATCGATGATGATGGAGCCAGTGGTATCGAGTATAAATACAACGCTCAATTGGCAGGAAAAAAAGGGAAACGACTCATCTTGAGAGACGCTAAACTAAGAGAATACCATTTTGAAACTTTGGAGAGACCTGAACCCGGAAATGACTTAACTCTAACAATAGATGAAACCATCCAATATATTGCCGAAAAAGAGCTGGAGCGAGCCATCCTCAAAAGAAAGGCAAAGTGGGGGACGGTTATCATTTGTGAGCCCTCTACAGGGGAAATTTTGGCTTTGGCGAATTACCCCTTTTTCGATTTGAACAACCCTCCTCCCGATCCTTTAAAAATTGATAGGATTCAAGGAATTCACCACATTGTCGATCCTGGATCCACCTTTAAGATCATCATAGCTGCAGCAGCAATGGAGTCAAAATCAATAAGCTTGGATGAGGACTTTGATTGCAGCAAAGGAGCCATTAACATCGCTGGAAAGACCTTCAGAGATTATCGCAGATTTGGAATTCTATCCTTTCCAGAGGTCATCATCCATTCTTCCAATGTCGGTGCGATCCAAATCGGCCAACGTCTCGGAGAAAAAACCCTTTTCAAAACAATAAAAGCTTTTGGTTTTGGCCAAAAAACAGGAATTGATCTTCCTGTTGAAGTAAAGGGGATTGTAAGACCTGTAAAAAACTGGACCCAAATATCCCTTGCTTCTCTTTCCATTGGGTATGAAATTTCAGTCACAGCTATCCAAATGCTGCAAGTGATAAACATCATCGCCAACAGGGGAGTTGTCACCCCACCAAAGATTGTTAAAAAAATCTTAACCTCTTCTTTTGATCAAAAAAAGGAACCTCTGAGCTATAAAAGAGTCATTTCTGAAATAACAGCTTCAAATTTAAGCCTTATTCTGGAAAGAGTAGTGGAAAAAGGCACAGGAAAAGCCGCTCAAATAAAAGGCTATAAGATCGCAGGAAAGACAGGGACTGCTCAGAAATTCATTCCATCCACCGGCACTTATTCTTCATCCAACCATACTGCGTCTTTTGTCGGTTTTGTAATGGCTGAAAAACCTGTTTTTTCAATGATTGTGGTCATTGACGACCCCCAAGGTCAATATTATGGAAGCCAGGTGGCAGCCCCTGTCTTTCGAAAAATTGCTGCTCAAGTCCTCCAATATTTACGGATACCTCCTCAAGAAGACTCCTTAAAGACAATCATCGCCGCCAAACCATTGAGGCTCATGGATCAATGAAGCTCAAAGATTTATTAACTGGAATCTCGATTTGTGATTTCTGCGGAAATAAAGAAGAAGAAATTCTAGGTATTTCCCATTCATCGGAAAAAATTCAACCAGGATTTTTATTTGCTGCTTTAAAAGGAGAAAAAACAGATGGTTTTCGATTCATCCAGGAAGCTCTCCTTAAGGGTGCCGCTGCTTTTTTATCCGAAAAGCCAAAACCTCATAATTTCGACAAAAGCTGGATTCATACTTCTGACGCGCGGGAGGCCCTAGCACTATGTTCAGCCAATTTTTATTCTCATCCTTCCGAGCACATGAAAATCGTCGGAATCACAGGGACAAAAGGAAAAACAACTCTGACTTATTTGTTAGAAGAAATTTTAAAAAAAGCTCAATTTCTTACTGGTGTTATAGGAACTATTTCCTATCGAGGACCAAATATGGAAGTTACTGCTGAGAGAACCACTCCTGAAGCACCAGATTTACAGAGAATTTTAAGCGAAATGCTTGCAAATGGAGCAACTCATTGCTTGATAGAAGTCTCCTCTCATGCTTTAGATCTTAAGAGAGTGATGGGCATAGGGTTCGATGCTGCAGTCTTTACAAATCTAAGCGGAGACCATCTTGATTATCATCATTCCATGGATAAATATTTTGAAGCTAAAAAAAAGCTTTTTTTCCTTAATAAGAAAAAAAGAATCGCAGTTGTAAACTCAGATGATCCTTGGGGGAAAAAATTGATAGCAGAGATTCCCATCGGTGTTATCACCTACGGACTCGATCCAACCGCTATCATTCGAGCGGAGAAATACAAGTTCAGCGAGGAAGGGATAGAGCTTTGTGTTAAATATCCAGGAGGAACTCTCTCTCTTGCATCACCTCTTCTTGGCAAGCCTAACCTTTACAACATATTAGCCTCTGTAGCCACTGCCCTGACTCTAAACATTCCCCAACCAGCGATAAAAGAAGGCATCGCTTCACTTCAAGGTGTACCAGGAAGATTCGAGAAAATTAAAAATTCTTTTGGATTTCATATCTTCGTCGACTATGCACACACTGATGATGCTCTGAGAAACTTACTGAAAACTGTCCGTGAACAGAACCCTCGCCGAATTCTATTGGTGTTCGGGGCAGGAGGCGATAGGGACAAAACAAAAAGAGAGAGAATGGGAAAAGCAGCCGGCGCACTTGCCGATTGGACGATCATCACATCTGATAATCCTCGTTCAGAGGATCCTTTGGATATTATTTCAGAGATTGAAAACGGTCTAAAAAAAACAGGAGAAAAAAAATACGAAATCCAACCCAACCGAAAAGAAGCTATTAAACGAGCTTTGGCTCTGGGGAAAAAAGGAGATTATATACTTGTTGCTGGAAAAGGACATGAAAATTATCAAATAATCGGCGATAAGATTATTCCTTTCAACGATGTTGAAGTCATAAGAGAGATACTTCAAAAAATGGAGGCGACGAAAATTGGTTGAACTTTGCTTGAGCGAGGTCGCTCGAAAAATAGATGGGACCATCCTTCAAGGCTCTCCATCTCTTGCTTTCAGTAAGTTCAACATAGATTCTAGATTGACAGAACCAGGAGAACTTTTTATCGCTTTAGTAGCCAACCGCAATGGCCACAATTTTGTTCCTCACGCTGTAAAAAAAGGAGCCGCAGGAGCGATTATTTCTCAAAAAATATCTCTCCCTGAAAAAAACATCGCCCTCATACAAGTCAAGGACACACTCGAAGCTCTCAATAAACTGGCGAAAAAAGTCCTTTGTGATTATAAAATTAAGGTTATCGGCATCACTGGAAGCATCGGGAAGACAACTACAAAAGAATTTTCCTATTCGCTGCTCTCCTCCACTTTCAAAGTACTCAAGTCAGAGGGAAACTTCAACAATCAATTGGGCTTGCCTCTCTCTCTTCTCAGACTAAATAATACCCACGAGGTAGCTGTGCTGGAGATGGCCATGAGCGCCCCTGGAGAAATCAGAGCATTGACTCAAACAGCTCCCCCTGACGTGGCTGTCATAACCAACATTAGCCCTGTTCACCTCCAATTTTTTAAAAGTATCGAAGAGATAGGCAAAGCAAAAAAAGAAATCCTGGAAGGAATGAAAATGGGCGGGACAGCTGTCCTCAACGGAGATGATCCTCGAATAAAAAAAATAGCCAGAGACTGGAAGGGAAAGAAAATAATCTTCGGCCTCTCCTCTGAATGCGACATTCGTGCCAGAAACATCCAAAAAATAGGATTTAAAGGCATGCTTTTTGAAATCATTTATGGACAAAGAAAAGGAGAAATCCTTTTTCCGTTCTTCTACGAAGGTTTCCTGTATAATTTCCTTGCAGCTTCGGCAGTAGCCTATGTTTTATCTGTTCCTTTCGAAGATATTCATGGCCAAATAAAAAACTTAAAGCCTTTTCCAAGGAGAGGCATTTTCTTTCCTTTAAAAAGGAATATTAAACTCATTGATGATTCTTACAACTCAAATCCAAGAGCGCTGGAGGAGGCTTTGAAGGGATTGGCAGAGCTTCCAAGCAAGAAAAAGATAGCCGTATTAGGCGATATGTTAGAACTTGGAGAAAAGGAGGTCGAATTCCACATTCAGGCAGGAAAGCATGTGGCTAAATGGGGATGGGATTGCCTTGTAACTGTCGGTTCCCTAAGCATGCACATGGCTGAAGGAGCTTTATCTTCAGGAATGAAAACAAATCAAATCTTCTCTTTCAAGGATTCTGAAGAGGCTGCTGAAAAAATATGGACTCTTATCCGTGATGGAGACCTTATTCTCGTCAAAGGTTCTAGGAAAATAGAAACAGAAAAAATTGTTGAAAAATTGAAATCAAAAGGGCCATAACATGCTGTATCATCTTCTCGTTCCGCTGAAAGAATATTTTATCTTCTTTAATGTATTTCGCTACATCACTGTCAGGACAGCCTTAGCTGGAATAACAGCTCTTCTCTTAAGCCTTATTCTCGGACCTTTATTAATCAATTTTTTGAAAAAATACCAGATTGGAGAAGAGATAAGAGCAGATGGCCCTGAATCTCATTTCGAAAAAAAAGGGACCCCATCAATGGGTGGTATTCTGATTATCGGCTCAACTCTTATTACCACGCTTCTTTGGGGCAATCTAAGTAACTACTACATCTGGTTGGCGATGGCGACTATGCTTTGCTTTGGGCTTCTCGGCTTTTGGGATGACTATCTCAAGATCAAGATGAAAAAGGACTCAGGGCTTATCATTCGCCATAAACTTTTTTTCCAGATTATCCTCTCCGCGCTCATCGGAATTACCCTTGTTTATCTTGGCTTGAGAGGAGAGTTCAATCTCCATCTGAATCTTCCGTTCTTTAAGAAATGGGTTCCATATTTAGGCTGGATTTATCTTCCATGGATCATGCTTATTCTTGTCGGGTCTTCAAATTCTGTTAATCTTGCTGATGGTCTTGATGGGTTAGCCATCGGTCTCACCCTCATCAGTACCAGCGCCTTTATGGCTCTCTCCTATACAGCAGGTCATGCCCTCTGGTCTCAATATTTAAATATTGCCATGGTTCCTCAAGCCGCAGAACTCACTATATTTGTTGGTGCTATGTCAGGAGCCTGCCTTGGATTTCTCTGGTACAATTGCCATCCTGCTCAAATCTTCATGGGAGATGCAGGAGCTTTATCTCTGGGAGCGACGATTGGAATTGTCGCTATCTTGATAAAGCAAGAATTCCTTCTTTTCATGGTGGCAGGTGTCTTCATCCTGGAAGCCATATCTGTTCTTCTTCAAATTGTTTACTTTAAATTTACAGGAGGAAAAAGGATATTCAAGATGGCTCCCCTCCACCATCATTTCGAACTCATAGGATGGTCTGAAGAAAAAATTGTGATCCGCTTCTGGATAGCTGCTATCATATTTGCTCTTTTCAGTCTTACAACCCTAAAGCTGAGATAAAATGAATCTGAAAGGTAAAAATGTTTTGGTCGTGGGATTAGGAAAAACTGGGGAAGCCGTTTGCCATTTTCTTCTTCATCAAGGAGCTCAAATAAAAGTGAGCGAAAAGAAAACTCCAGAGGAACTGGGCGAAAAAATCTCCTTCTGGAAACAAGAAGGCATCATGGTTGAAGCTGGAAAACATGAACAAAGATCTTTTTATGAAGTTGATTTGATTGTGCCCAGCCCAGGAGTCCCACTTCTCCCTGAGATCAAAGCTGCCAAGGCCCAAGGAGTGAGAATCATTTCGGAAATAGAACTGGCTTACAATTTTTTACAGGGAAAAATCGTAGGGATAACAGGTTCCAACGGAAAATCGACAACTGCTTCGCTAACTCATAAGATTCTCAAAGAAGGAGGGGTGTCATCTTATCTGGCAGGGAATATTGGAACTCCTCTAATCAGCCTCGTTGAACGAAGCAAAAAGGACAATGTTTATGTGACGGAAATCTCAAGCTTCCAGCTTCAATATATTGAACATTTCAGGGCTTCAGTCTCAGTCTTTCTCAACATCTCCCCTGATCATCTGGACTGGCATCCCTCTTTTGACGACTATTACAAAGCAAAAAAGAAGCTCATAAGCTTTCAGGAAGAAAATGATACCGCTATTTTGAATCAAGACGACTCCCTTGTTTGGGACCTGCATACAGAAGCAAAATCTCAAGTCTACGCCTTCAGCCGAAAAAAGAAAGTCAGCCCGGGATGTTTTCTTCAAGGGGATTGGATTATTCTAACTGATACAGAAGAAAAAAAATTGATGAATACTTCGGAAATTCCTCTTCTTGGGTCTCATAATCAAGAAAACATAATGGCCGCTGCTTTAGTTGGGTACCTCTTTGGCCTTCCTCTGACTCGAATAAGAAAATCAATAAGAAAATTTAAAGGACTTGAACACCGCTTAGAAAAAGTGACAACGATAAACGGAGTCGATTTTTATAATGATTCCAAAGCAACAAATGTGGATGCCACCCTAAAATCTACTCAGAGCTTCCAGCAGAAAATTATCCTTATATTGGGAGGAAGAGATAAAGGAGGCGATTTTAAGAAGCTGCAGAGATCTATTCAAGATAGAGCAAAAAAAATTATTCTTATCGGGGAAGCGAGTGAGAAAATCAAGAATGTTTTGAAAGACATTCTTCCGATGAATGAGGTTTCTTCACTGGAGGAGGCAGTGAGAGCAAGCTTTTCAGAGGCGAAACCTGGAGAGGTAGTTCTTTTTGCTCCTGCCTGTACGAGTTTCGATATGTTTCGAAATTTTGAAGAAAGAGGTGAAATCTTTAAACAAGAAGTCTTTAACCTTAAGAAAGAGATGGAAAAAGAAAAGGTATTTTAAGATGGAGATATATCGTCCATACGGCTTCGATAAAACTCTCTTTTTCACCACGCTGATTCTCCTCATAATCGGCTTAATAATGGTTTTCAGTTCTTCAGGAATTCTTGCCAGCGAAAAATACCATCAACCCTTTTATTTTTTTATCAATCAAATCATTGGAGCGGTAATAGGAATAACTCTTATAATTTTTATTATAACTCTCAGGAAGCCATTCTACCAAAATATTTATTTTATTTACGGACTTCTTTTCCTCTCTCTTATGCTTTTAGTCCTTTGTCTCTTCATGCCGGCTGTGGGAAATACAAATCGCTGGATTCATTTTTTTGGGCTAAGGTTCCAGCCTTCAGAACTTTCAAAAATCAGCTTAATTCTCTTTTTCAGCCTTTATCTTGAGCGGAAAAAAGACAAACTGAACGAATTTCGTACTCTCATTTTTCCCTTGAGCATCCTCTTCCTCTTCATCCTGTTGATCATAAAAGAGCCTGATTACGGGACAGCTATGGTGATCTTTGCTATCTGCTCAATCGTTCTTTTCATGGGAGGAGTAAGGCTTAAACATTTCCTTTTATTAGGAATCGTCTCATCTGCTTTTTTTACTTTTTATCTTTTTCAGGCTAATTACAGAATGACCAGAATCTTTGCATTTTTAGCTCCAACAAAAGACCCCCAGGGAGCTGGTTTTCAGATTATCCAATCAAAGTTATCTGTAGGCTCAGGCGGTCTCCTGGGTGTAAGCATAGGTGAAAGCATCCAAAAGCTTTTCTTTCTTCCTTGCGCCCATACCGACTATATATATGCCATTGTCGGAGAAGAATTTGGTCTTATAGGTACTATAGCCATACTCCTTCTCTTCTTAATCTTTTTCTGGAGAGGACTGGTCATTTCCCTAAAAGCGCCGACTCTATTGAGCCAAATGGCTGCGGCTGGATTGACACTGGCTATCTTTTCTCAAGCTTTATTGAACATAAGCATAGTCTTAGGGCTGGGGCCTCCTACAGGTATTCCTCTTCCCTTGATAAGCTTCGGAAGATCCTCTCTCATCTGTACTCTTTTTAGCATCGGAATTCTTCTCCACATTTCACAAAGAAGGGGATATATTAGAAGAAAAAAATGATTAAAAAAAAAGTCATCATAAGTGGAGGAGGCACAGGCGGTCACCTTTATCCCGGTCTCGCTGTAGGTCAGAAGCTCACAGAAAAGGCCCCTTATATTCATCTGACTTATGTGGGCAGCAGCCGGGCTTTGGAAAAAAACATCATGGAACATCACCAGGTTGATTTTATCCCTTTGAAAATTGAAGGAATAAAGGGAAAAGGTCTGAAAATCATCAAATCTCTTTTCCTCCTTCCTTTCTCTTTCTTAAAATCTCTTGTCATTCTGCTCCGGATAAAACCTCAGTTGGTTATTGGCGTTGGAGGCTACAGTTCTGGCCCTATCGTTCTTCTGGCCTCATGGATGAAAACACCAACGCTTATCATGGAGCAAAACCTAAAGCCTGGATTTACCAACAGAGTTCTCATTCCCTGGGTCAGAAAAGCGGTTGTTACCTTTAAAAGCTCTCTCCCTTCGTTTAAGGGCAAAGGAATATTTATCGGAAACCCTGTAAGAAAAGAATTCTTCCAGCTTGCACCTAAACAAAAAAACAGCAAACTCACTATTCTCATTTTCGGAGGAAGCCAAGGTTCTTATTTCTTGAACAAAAACATTACAGCGACTCTTCCCTTTTTAAAAAGGGAAAAAGATAAGTTAAGAATCTTTCATCAGGCCGGAAAAGAAGATTTTGAATGGGTAGAAAACAACTATAAACAGAACGATTTCAAAGATGTAACGGTGGCTCCTTATTTTTTTAACATGGCCCAATACTTTCAAAAAACAGATTTAATCATAAGTCGTGCCGGAGCAACAACTATAGCAGAACTGATAGCTTCTCAAAAGGCATCTCTATTGATCCCTTTCTCCAAAGCCTCAGACAACCACCAAGTCTTTAATGCCCGAGAATTGGAAAAAATAGGAGGAGCCGAAATTATTCTTGAGGAAGAATTTAGTCCTGAAATTCTTGCCCGTAAAATTTTCGATTTTCTGAAATATAGAGAAAAGATAAATCAAATGGAAAAAAATTTAGAGTCTCTAAAAACCGATAACGCAGCAGAAAGAATTGCGGCCCTTTGTCTCGAAATTATGAAGACTAAGTGATAAGGATTCCAATTGGAAAAACATATTAACAAAAAGTTTAAACACATCCATATGATAGGTATCGGCGGCACTGGCATGAGTGGTATAGCTGAAGTACTCTTAAACCTTGGTTACGACGTTTCTGGAACAGATATCAACGTTAACGAAGCCACAAAGCGCCTTGCTCGCCTTGGAGCAAAAATATCCATAGGCCATAAAGCTGAAAGAGTAGAAGGAGCCGACGTTGTGGTCGTCTCCACGGCTATAAAAGAAGACAACGTCGAAGTCAAAGAAGCAAGACGCCGAAAAATACCAGTCATACCGCGGGCAGAGATGCTAGCTGAATTGATGAGGATGAAATACGGAATTGCTGTTGCTGGTTCTCACGGCAAGACTTCTACAACGTCCATGATTGCTCAAGTCCTCGAATTAGCTGGATTTGATCCGACTATTATCGTTGGAGGACGGCTGAATACAATCGGTGGCCATGCCAAATTAGGAGAAGGAGATTTTATTGTTGCTGAAGCCGATGAAAGCGACCGGTCATTTCTTTATCTCTCCCCTTTCATTGCAGTACTTACCAACCTGGATGAGGAGCATTTAGATTATTATAAAACACTTGACGAAATCAAAAACACGTTTATCCATTTTGCTAACAGTGTACCGTTCTACTGTCCTGTGGTTCTATGCCTTGATGATCCCAATCTCCAAAGTATAATTCCTTCCCTTGATCGGAGAATAATCACTTACGGATTCTCCAGCCAAGCCGATATTTTTGCTCGAGACCCGAAGTTCGAAACCTTTTCAAGCGCTTCTACTCTTTACTGGAAAGGGGGAAAATTTGGAGATCTCAAACTCAATGTTCCGGGAATACACAATATCTATAATGCAATGGCAGCCGTATGTGTGGGAATGGATTTGGAGATTTCGCCTTCCCTAATTTTTAAAGGTTTGGAGAGTTATCGAGGGATCGGCCGCCGTTTTGAACTAAAGAAAATTATAAACGAAACGATGATTTTTGAGGATTATGCCCATCATCCCACAGAAATAAAGGCCACTCTCGAAGCAGCTAAAAAAGGATGGTTGCGGAGGACTGTGGGGATTTTTCAACCTCATCGCTACACCCGTCTCTCTCTGCTCATGAAGAGCTTTGCTACCTCCTTCAACCAAGCAGATGTTCTAGTCATCACGGAAATATACCCGGCAGGGGAAAAGCCAATCCCAGGCATCTCGGGTGAAGCTCTGTATCAGGAAATAGAGAAGTTTGGTCACAAAAATGTTTTTTTCGAACCAAACATGGAGAAAATTCCTTCTTTGATTGGAAAAATCGTTCTTCCTAAAGACTTGATTATCGTCATGGGAGCGGGAAACATATATCGGATCATCCCTGATATCATAAAATCCCTGGAAGGAAAAGCATAATCATGGCTGTTAATTTAAATCCAGCTCTAAAGTACAGAACAGAGCCTCTTCTTTCAAAAACCTTCCAGTTCAAGCGTCGCCGGGAAAAAATCAAAACAAAAAAGATACAAAGAAAAATCAGGTTAAAATTTATCCATATTTTATTGACTTTCCTTTTTTTGGGTGGGATATTCTTTCTTATTCAACAAATCTATCTTTTCTTGATTTCCTGGGATCATCTGGATGTCAAGGGAATAGAGATTGCTTCCAAAAGAGCAGTGGTAAAAGAAGAAATTCAAGAATTTTTTAAGGGAAAAAACTTTGGAAATATTCTCCTGCTCGACATAGGCCTTCTTCAGGAATTATTAGAAGGCCATAGATGGGTGGAAAATATCTGTGTAAGAAAAATTTTCCCTTCTTCCTTAAGGATCGAAATCAGAGAAAGAACACCAGTGGCTGTGTTGAAAAAAGAAAATTTTTACCTTATTGACAAAGAAGGAATCCTGCTTGAAAAAATTAATTTTCAGGAAAACCAAGGTCTTCCTCTTCTCGTCGATTCGAATAATTTCAAAAAAGATTACAAAGATAAAATTGCACTGGCATGGGAATGTCTGGAGAGTTTCATACCCTCAGAGAGAAAAAAAGTCGAGATTCTAGATCTTACAGATTATGAAAATGTTACCCTTAAACTTAAAGGATCAGAGACAAATTTTATTCTTGGCGCAGAGCAATTTTCCCAGAAATTGAAGATTTTCCAAAAATGGCACTCACGTTTAGAAAAATATGAACCGCTTGAATATGTGGACCTTCGATTCCAGGATCGCCTATACATCAAATCTCAGAAATCCACGATTCAAGACCTTTTTCCCAATTCTGAGAAGGAGGCAAGATAATGCCAAAGAATAGTCATATTGTCGGATTTGACATTGGGACAAAAAAAATTGCGGCCATTATCGGAGAGATCACAGAAGAGAAAAAAATAGAGATCATAGGAATTGGAACAACCGAGTCTAAAGGATTAAGAAAAGGCGTTGTCGTAAATTTAGAAGCCACAGTGGAGTCCATCAAAAGGGCTCAAGAAGAGGCTGAGCTTATGGCTGGAGTTGAAATCGATTCGGCTTTTATCGGTATTTCTGGAGCTCACATAAAAAGCTTCAATAGCCGCGGAGTTATCGCTGTTTCAGGCAAAAACAAAGAAATAAGCTCCGAAGATATAAAACGTGTAATTAACCAGTCTAAAGCTGTATCCATCCCTCCTGATAGAGAAATCATACATATTATTCCTCAAGAATTTGTGGTCGACGAGCAAGACGGAATCAAAGATCCTCTCGGGATGAGCGGAATAAAGCTTGAAGTCAATGTCCACATTGTCACCGGTGCAATTACTTCTGTTCAAAACCTGAAAACCTGTATCACAAGAGCTGGGATCGAAATTAAACAAACTGTTCTGAACCAGATAGCCACAAGTACTTCCACCCTGACTCATGACGAGATGGAACTTGGGATCGGTCTTATTGATATCGGCGGCGGAACCACTGAAATCGCTATTTTTGAACGTGGCAGCTTATGGTACACGTCCATAATCCCCATCGGAGGAGACAATTTCACCAATGACATTGCCGTTGGACTTCGGACACCGATCCCAGAAGCAGAAAAAATAAAGAAAAAATTTGGCTGTGTCTCCTCTCCCATCGAAGATGAACAGGAGACAATAGAAGTCCCTTCTGTAGGCCGAGGTAAAAAGCCTAGAATTCTTTCCCGGCAAATATTGGCGGATATCATTCAACCCAGAGCAGAAGAGATTTTTCGTTTAGTTGACAATGACATAAAAAGGATGGGATATGAAAAATCTCTTAACTCCGGAGTTGTCCTCACTGGAGGCACGGCTTTGCTTGATGGGCTGGAAGAAATTGCAGAAGAAATTTTTGATTTACCTGTAAGACGTGGTGACCCCAGCGGTGTAGGAGGACTGGTTGACCGGGTCAGCACTCCAGACTACGCTACTGCGGTTGGCCTTATCCTCTACGGATATAACCAATGGAAAGAAAGAGGTATGTCTAAAGATAGAAAAAAAGGTTTTTGGGCCAAATTCAAAGATTGGCTCAAAGAAGCATAGGAGGAAAAAATGAATAACGAAATAAAAAGCAAATTAAAATTCCACCTGGTGGAAGAACGTTTCGGCGCCAAAATCAAGGTTGTTGGTATCGGAGGAGGTGGAGGAAACGCCATAAACCGAATGATCGAAACCCAAATCGAAGGAGTGGAGTTCATCGCTGTCAATACCGACCTTCAAGCTCTTAGCAGCAACAATGCCAGGATAAAAGTCCAGATTGGTGCTCAGCGGACAAAAGGTCTAGGATCAGGAGGGAGGCCAGATATCGGCAAAGAAGCCGCAATGGAAGATACCGAAAAGCTCATCGAGCTTCTTCAGGGTGCTGACATGGTTTTTCTAACCACTGGTCTGGGTGGTGGAACAGGAACAGGAGCGATTCCCATCTTTGCCAATCTCGCCTCAGAGATGGATATCTTGGCTATCGCAATTGTTACTCTTCCCTTCGAGTTTGAGGGGAAAATCAGAGCAAAACAGGCCGAGGAAGGTCTAGCCGAACTGAAATCTGCTGTCGATACAGTTATTTCCATTCCCAATGAAAGGCTCCTCCAGACAGTCAACCTGGATACTTCCATTCAGGATGCTTTTAAAATGGCTGATGACATTCTCCGCCAAGCCGTTCAGGGCATTTCTGATCTTATTACAAGACCGGGATTGATCAACCTGGACTTTGCTGACGTCAAGTCCATCATGAAAGATATGGGAATGGCTTTCATGGGAACAGGATTAGCCTCTGGCGAAAACAGATCTGTGGATGCTGCTCAAAAAGCAATATCCAGTCCGCTTTTAGTCGATACTTCGATAGAAGGAGCTCAGGGAGTCCTGATCAATATCACAGGTGGTAAAGACATAACCCTCCATGAAGTCTCTAAAGCCTCCCAGCTTATCCACAGCATCGCTCATCAAGAAGCCAATATTATTTTTGGGACAGTCATTGACGAAAGCCTGAAAGAAATGGTGAAAGTGACTGTCATTGCTACAGGCTTCGAATCACCACCAGAAAGAGAGGCAATCGCTCCAGAGGATCGTACACTTTCCCGTCCGGAAACTCCTCCTCCCTTCCAAGTTGAGCAGGATACGCCTGACTATGTGTTCGAGCCAAAGGGAAACGAGGCTCTCTGGAATAGGCCAGCTTGGGAAAAACGCTGGGAGCCTTATGAAACACCCTCTTTTATCCGGAAAAACAAGCACACACCACCACGAAAGAGTTCTCATGAGGCCAGATGATCTTGTTTTAGCCAATTACCGTCAACTCCTGACATGCAGAGCAAGTCACCAAAAAGAAAAAATGCCTTTCTCTCCAACCTCCTTTATTCTCTACAATGACTAACCTGGGCTAATATTAATACCAAATTTTCTCTCATAATTTACTTTATTATTTTATAATATTTAGCTTGGCAGTTTAACATCCTTTAATAATCTGATAAACTTCAAATCTTTTATTTTTTTAAATAGTTTCACATCAGCGGTGATGAAATCACAGTTAAGTCTATCAGCTAAAATTATATAGCTCGCATCATAAACACTAATTTTATATTTATGGGAAAAACTTATTGAGGAGAGAAATTCTTCCATACCTAAGGTGAAAGTTTCAATTTCAAGGTTAAATATTTCATTCAAGGCTGAAGAAGCACTTTTAACAGATAAAGGGGTCTTAGTGGCCAAAACATTAGCAATTTCATAAAATATAAGTTCAGGAGCAGCAATTTTTTCTTTTCCTGTAACATGATTCTCTCTCAGTTGAAGTGCCAGATGAGTATCCTGCTCTTCAAAAATCATTTTCAATATTATAGATGCATCTAAGACAATCATCTTTCTGTTCTTATTTGGCGAATTACATCTATTGAACTTAAGCCTCTTAGTTCCTGAGTATGTTTCTTTCGCCATTGATCGATCTTATATGCAGCTAAGCGAAGTCTTTTCTCTCTAGCCTTTTTTTCTTCTTGCTCTTTATAATCATCAAAAGGAATTATCACTGCTAAAGGCTTATTTGATCTAGATATAATTATATGTGTTTTCTTAAAATGCACCTCATCAAGGATGCTGCCAAATTTTTTACGAAAAGCCAATGCGTTTATAGTCTTCATTTTTGCCTCCGAAATATATAATTATACTATAAGATATAATATAACATATGTCAATGATATGGAAAAACGCATATTCCTCCTAATTTTTCGCCAGTTATTCCTTCGCTACATTATTCCGAAATTTTAAAATTATTTTTTCGGTTTGACTGGTGGTTCAAGGTCCACAGGTAGAGGAGATTTATATTCTTTTCCTTCCTTTCTCTCCATCCATTCTGCCCTCATCTTCTTGATTATTCCCGGATTGGTGAGAAAATCTATCCCTGAAGCAGCCATGACTTTGGCAGCAGTTATCATAGCTTTATGTCCGATGGACATTCCTCCGCAGGCCACTGCTGCCCAGTGGTGCCCAGGCGTTCCCTCAGGCTTGAACGCCACTCCCAGTGATGTTGTAGGAGTCAGCCAGCTTACCTCTGCTACATCTGTTGAGCCCCCTCCCCAGCTTCTTTGGGGAAGCTTGAAGGGTTCAATCTCTTTTTTCAAGCCTTTTTCCTCAATCCCTAAATTTTTTTGAATTTCCTTGGCATATGCCTGTTCTTCCTCTGTAAACTGCGGTGGCCCTACAAGAAGTAAATTGCTGTAAACAATCTCATTTCCTGGACGATTGGATAGCATTTCATGCACCCCACTAATGAAACGGATTTTATATATTGTCTCTGTCATCTTAGCCGCGCCTTCGATTATTTTAAGTACCCGCTCATAATCTTTCTCAGCACTTTCCCGATTTATGTCTCGCACATAGTACCATGCTCGAGCATAATCAGGGACGACATTGGGAGCACCTCCTCCGTCGAGGATCACATAATGAATCCTGGCTGTAGGCTTTAGATGCTCACGGAGATAATTCAAGCCGATATTGGTCAATTCGATGGCATCAAGGGCACTTCGAGCACGCCAAGGATCACCAGCAGCATGAGCTGTTTTTCCAAAAAATTCTACCTCGAACTGATTCAAGGCATTGCTCGAACCCAAAGAGACTCCATTTACAGAACTAGGGTGCCACTGAATACAACAGGAAAGGCCATCGAAAACGCCATCACGCGCCATAAAAACTTTGCCTACCACAGTTTCTTCAGCCGGACAGCCAAAAAGTTTAATCGTCCCTGATAATTTCTGTTTCTCCATGACTTCTTTCATGGCCACAGCTGCAGCCGTACTGGCTGTACCGAAAATATTGTGACCGCATCCATGGCCGGGCTTGCCCTCTTCCACAGGTTGCTTGGAAGGAACGGGTTTTTGAGAGAGTCCAGGGAGAGCGTCATACTCAGCCAGGATTCCTATCACTGGCTCGCCTGAACCGTAAACAGCGACAAAAGCGGTCGGCATACTTGCTACTCCCCTTGTCACCTTGAATCCTTTTTTCTCTAAATAAGAAGCCAAAAGTTCAGCTGATTCGTATTCTTCCATAGCCACTTCAGCATAACTCCAGATCTTTTCATTGATTTTAGCAAGCTCAGCCATATTGGTATCAAGCCAGGAAAATGCTTCCTTTTTCAAAGGAGTGAGCTCAGCTGGCTTGACCTTAAGCAAAAGGGGATCTTCTTTCGCCTTTTCTGAATAAGCGAAAATCGAAAAAAGAAAGAGTAAGCTTAAGAACAATGTAAAAAATTTTTTCATCTAATCCTCCTTTCTATTTTTTTATCAAATCATTCTTTTTTGATTAAAGCAAGATCCTTAAATTTTAAAATCATATAAAGATAAATATTAAAATGGGAATTGTAAATCAATGTCAAGGAAAAAAGAAGAGAAAGAGATAAAGTGAATCTATTTGGAGAACTAATCTCTACATGCTAAAAAGCCCTCTTGATTAAGTACTGTTTCGCCCTGCTGTCTTTTTCAATTTCCGGGAGGCCAGGGCCTTAGGGTCTTTGGCTTCCACTCGTTTCAATTTGACTCTGCCTTACAAATTTGGACAGTAATTTTGATGACAGTATTAGATACCTTTTAAGTGAAGTGTCGAGGAGTGCAAATAATAGGTTATAACGAGTTTAATAGAAAGCCTAGTGCTATCATAATAAGGGAAGATCGTACAAAAGTTTTCCAATTTTTGCTTTTTGTTAAGTCGATCTTTATATGCTCTACATCATCTTTTCTTATTTCAATTTCAGTTT
>JAUWYH010000051.1 GCA_030615975.1 Candidatus Aminicenantota bacterium | reverse complement strand
TTGGTTCTGATCATTATTTTTATGGTTATAACACCTATGGTTCAAAAAGGAATCGATGTGAAACTTCCTGAAACAACATCTGATACGAGTGCCACTCCTGTAGGACTAATTGTTCTGACTTTAAAAAAAGACATGAGCGTCATGATCAACCAAGAAGCAATTACTTTGAATATGCTTCAAGATCGGCTTAGAAGTATCTATTCTACCCGCCAAGATAAAACAATATTCATAAGAGCTGACGCCAAACTTCCTTTCAGTAGGGTCATCGAACTCATAGATATAGCTAAAGGTGCTGGTGCTGAAATACTGGGAATCATTCCTGAATATTTCACTGAAGAGGACACCATTTAAAATTTTCAATAAAATCTTTTTTTCTTTCTGAAATATCTAAAATGAAGAAAAGTTTTCTTTATATTATCACATTTTTTTTCCTGATATCATCAATCTATGGAATAGATGAACTGGTTGGCCGCTTAAGCCAAGAAGATATTCTAGAGAATTTTCCGAATTGGCAGGGAGAAGTAGCATCTTATTTCCCTAAACCAGAAATCATCGAAAAATTAAAATCCATAGACTATGAGATCAAGATAGAAATTTTCCTTGGAACTTGGTGTCCAGACTGCAAACAGCATGTGAGTGCTTACTTCAAAATTATGGAAATGACTTACAATCCTCTCCTCGTCACTTCTTACATTGGAATTCCAAGAGATATAGAAGCTCGCGAGCCTTATATTCAGGGAAAAAACATCGTTAGAGTGCCTACTTTCATTGTCTTCATAAACGATGAGGAAATTGGAAGAATCATCGAACATCCAAAAAAAACTGTGGAAGAAGATTTGGCTGATATAATAGAAAGCGAGAAAAGCTAGAGACATTCCCTACATACTTTTTGCTATTACGCTTCACTCCTTACTCATTACTTTTCTAATTCTTTATTGGGCCTATAATCTCTCGTGATATGATGAGACGTTGAATTTCGTTTGTTCCTTCATATATTTGAAGAAGCTTTGCATCTCTCATCAATTTTTCCATAGGATAGTCTTTCATATATCCATAGCCACCTAAAATTTGGAGTGCTTCAGTTGTTACTTTCATAGCTACATCAGAACCATAAAATTTTGCCATGGCTGACTCCTTGCCGCATGGCTTATCTTGGCTCAAAAGCCAGGCCGCATGCCAGACAAGATGCCTCGCTGCATTTATTTCAGTGGCCATCTGAGCAATCTTGAAGGCAGTATTTTGAAAAAGAGCAATAGGCTTGCCAAACTGGACTCTTGTCTTAGCATAATCAATTGCATACTCAAGTGCGGCTCTTGCCACTCCTACTCCTGCAGCTCCTACAGGAGCCCGAGTATTGTCCAGTGTCCTCATGGCAATAATGAATCCCATTCCTTCCTTGGCCAGAAGGTTTTCGGCAGGAACTTTTACATCATCGAAGAAAAGCTCAGCCGTGTTAGAGGCTCTGTGTCCCATTTTATCTTCGATTTTGCCTATAGTTAATCCAGGGGTTTCACGAGGAATAATTATAGCACTCATCCCACGGGCCCCCTTTTCAGGATCAGTAAGGGCGAAAACAACATAAAGACTTGCTATTCCTGCGTTGGAAATAAAACATTTGGATCCATTGATCATGTATTCATCGCCAACTTTCTTTGCTATGGTCTTAAGAGAACTGGCATCAGATCCTGCTTCTCTTTCTGTTAAACAAAAAGAAGCAAATGACATCTCTTTTGTCTGAGGAGTTAAAAACTTCTTTTTTTGCTCATCGGTACCGAATAGTATAATAGGAGTATAGGCTAAAGCATTGACCATCATCGTCGTATACATTCCGGCACACCCTGCTGCTAATTCCTCGCTTATAATCACAGTATCAAGGTCACTTAACCCTACTCCCTCATATTCTCTGGGTATTACGCAGGTGAGAAAACCCACCTTAAAAGCTTTTTTCATGATATCTTCAGGAAACTCCTCACATATGTCATATTTTGCGGCGTTAGGCTTCATTTCTTTTTGAGCAAATTCCCGAGCCATCTCCTGAAGAGCTCTTTGTTCCTCTGTTAGACTGAAATCAATCACTCTTTCCTCCTTCTTTATTACATTTGTATTCTAATCTCTGATAATCAACGAGTTTTATACTGAATTCTTTTTTTTATGTCAATTTAAACACTTTTTTGAACAAGACTTTTTCTCGTGCCATAATAAAAACAGGGTTTTTCACCCGAAAAATTTTCTCTACAATTTCCTGAGGACGAATACTTTTTTGAGAAGAATATGCAAGATAAAGAAAAAGCTTATTAGCTGCCCTGTCCAAATATATCCTCTCAAGGGACTCCTCTTCGAATCCATTTATAAAATCGCACACTAACGTTTCGATGATCTTCCAGTCATTTGATAAAGAATCTCCTCTCTCCCGCCTGAATTCTTCCAGAAATCTCTTTATTTCTTGACTTTCCAAGTCAACAGAATAGACAAATGTCTTTAAATTTTCGTGCAAAGAAGGTTCAAATTCCTTGGCTCTTCTTAACCTAAAAAATTCGACACCTGAAGGAAGATATTTATTTATGTGGGATATAAAACCTTTTTCTGAAAAGAGATATAGAGCTCTGAATTCAAGCACCTCATTTTTCCCTTCCATACCTAAAGGAAGAGCAGGAAGATAAGAAATGATCATTTTGGGGTGAAAGCCTTTAGAATGAACAACCGTGATGCCTGCTCTGCGCAAGCTTCTCTGAATAACATTGATTAAATCGATATGTGATATATAGCGAGCCGTACGTCGCTTGGAATAAAAGGCCCGATAACGAAAAACAATTTCTGTTTTTTGTCCAAAAAAAGGGTAACTTTCTTCAGGAATTTGGACTTTCTCTGGAAATTTTTTCTTTACCAAGGAGCTAAAAGAACATCCTTGACAGTCTTTACATGAGGCCTCAAGACAAGATAAAGTCGATTCCTCCTTTAAAGCTTTCTCCAGCTCTTTGAGCAAATGAGATTTTTTTATTCCTGTATCAATATGGTCCCAAGGAAGGATAGCATTTTTTTTCAGCGCCTGAAGATAGAGATGGTAATCGATGTTTTCTGACTCAAATGCCTCAGCCCAGATTCGAAACCTGAAGAGCTCTTTCCAACTGTCGAAGCGCGCTCCCCTTCTCCAGGACTCAAGCAAGACTTGATTCAGGTGCCTATCTCCACGGGAAAAAACTGCTTCCAAGAGAGAGTTTTTAATAGGATGGTCTTTAAATTTAACAAAACGATACTTTTTAAGGCGCGATTTAAGGAATCGGTGTTTCTCTATCAAAATTTTCTCTCCCTCCATCTCGAGCCATTGGAAAGGAGTATGAGGCTTAGGAATAAAAGATGAGATGCTTAAATTGATTCGGGGGGCAGTTTTCAGAATTTTATAGCCAATCCTTATGACCTCCTTTACCATGTTCACTATCCCCTCCAGATCTTCATCTCTCTCAGTAGGAAGTCCAACCATAAAATAGAGCTTGAGCAACCTCCATCCCTGAGAAAAGGCATTCTGTGAAGCCTCTAAAATCTCTCTGTCTTGAAGATTTTTATTGATAACTCGCCGCAATCTTTCTGTTCCTGCCTCAGGAACCAAAGTAAACCCTGTTTTCCTCACCTTGATAATGCTTTGAGCTACCCCGGAAGAAAGGCCCCGAGGACGCAATGAGGAGAGAGAAAGAGATATCTTCCTTTCACCCAGTTTGCTCATTAGGATTTTGACGATTTCATTGAGATAAGGATAATCACTAACAGAAAGCGATGTTAAGGAAGCATCCTCATAGCCTGTCAAACGAAGGCTTCGCAAGACATTCTGGAGAACATAAGAAGGGCTCTTCTCTCTAGGAGGAAAATAAATATTAGATGCTTGGCAGAACCTGCATTTCTGGGGGCATCCTCTTTCAACTTCAACAGCTACTCTGTCGAAAACAACTTTAACATTGGGAACCACGATTTTTTCAGGAAACGGTGCCCTATGAAAGGGAAAGAGAATTCTTTTTTTTATCTTTTCTGGTAAATCCCTGGTTGGCCTCACCGCTGAAAGAGAAGATTTTGGCTGTCGGTAAGGAGTGTATAAGGAAGGGACATAAACTCCTTTGATCTTGGCCAGCTCCTTTAATATAGCCTCCTTATCCTTTAATTCATTCTTTAATCTTATGAAATTTTCAACAATTTCTATGAATGCTTCCTCTCCATCCCCAACCAGAAACAAATCAAAAATATTAGCTGCAGGCTCGGGATTAAAAACGGCTGGTCCTCCTGCCATGACAAGAGGATTTTTAAAGCTTCTTTCTTCTGACAAAAAAGGAATCTGACCAAGGTCAAGAATTGTCAGGATGTTTGAATAGTTTAGTTCATAAAGAAGAGAAAAACCTAAAACATCGAATTCATAAAGCGGTATTTTGTTTTCGAGCGAAAATAGAGGAATTTTTTGGGATCTAAGTCTCTGTTCGAAATCAATCCAGGGTGCATAAACTCTTTCTGCTAAAAACAAAGGATGATTATTTAAAATAAAATAGAGAATTTTTTGTCCAAGATATGACATCCCAATCTCATAAATATCGGGAAATACAAGAGCTATCTTCGCTTTCACACTTTGGGGATCTTTCCTTATTTCATTCCATTCTTCACCCAGATAGCGACCAGGCTTTTCCACTCGCTTCAAAATTTCTTCTAAATTCATTCCTTTTTCCATCTATGTTTTACTTTTTACTGTTTTTGTAAAGAGAAAGCAAGAAAAGCTGATTTTAGATAGTTCCCACTTTATTATATCTTTAGATTTGAGTTGAATTTTGAGTTTTTCAGCCTGTTCAGAGAACAAGCAATCTATTTTTTATCATGGTTGAATAGTCTCGGCTACATTTTAGACATTAACAAACCTTCTCATTTTAACATTTAAAACAAGAGAGACGCTTAAATAAGTTGTAAGCAGAGAAGATCCTCCATAACTCAATAAAGGCAGAGGAATTCCAACGATAGGTAAAAGCCCGAGAATCATCAAAATATTTATAAGAAATTGAGAGGTAATCATCATCGCCGCCAAGAAAATGATATAAATTCCTGCCCTATCCCTTGATTCTTTTACGGATAGAAACAGTCTCGACAGCAACAAAAGGTAGCACGACAAGAAGATTACTACACCAATGAAGCCGAACTCTTCGCCTATAACTGAAAATATAAAATCTGTATGTCTTGCTGGTAAAAACCTCAGCTGACTCTGGGTTCCTTTTTTATAGCCTTTTCCTAAAAAACCACCTGAACCGATAGCAATCTTTGATTGTTGTATATGATATCCTGCCCCCAAAGGATCATGACTAGGAAAAATAAGTGTTGTTAATCTTTTCTTTTGATAATCTTTAAGGCCAAATGTCCATCCTCCAATACCAAAAAGCAAAGCAAATATCAGCAGAAAAATAAAAATCTTCCTGTTTAACCCAGCTAAAACAAAAGAAGCCAAAAGGATAGGAATGTAAGTAACAGCAGTTCCCAAGTCTGGCTGTAAACAGATAAGAAATACAGGAACTGCTACAAGAAAACAACAAGAAAAGAAGTTACTCCAAATTACATGTTCTTTTCTATATTCTGCAAAGATACGAGCCAGAAGAAGAATGACAGCCACCTTCATAAGTTCAGAAGGTTGGATCTGAAAAAAGGGGAATTTAATCCAGCTTCTAGTGCCGGCTACAAGTTTGCCAAAGAGCAATATCCATACAAGTAAAGCAATAAAAATTAAATAGAAATAAAAAGAATAAGCCATAAGGAATTTATAATCTATAGAAATAAATAAAATGAGAACACTGAAGCTTATGACAATCCAAAAAATCTGTTTTAGATGATAATTTCCTGGTAAATAATGAGAGCAGCTATAGATGACGATCACTCCAAGAATAGAGTTTAAGAGCAGAAAAGCTACTAGAGTCAAGTCAATATTTTTGATTTGAATTCTATCAATCATATCTTTTCCTGTATAGATCAAATAAATCTCTTGCTAGAGGGGCAGATGTTGCTCCACCCATCCCTCCGTACTCAACAAGAACAGTAACCACAACCTTAGGATCATCCTTTGGACCAAAGCCTGTAAACCAAGAATGAGTTTTGATTTCTTGGTTTTTTTCTTTCATTTTTTCTGCCGTTTCAACACTGACAATTTGAGTTGATCCTGTTTTTCCACAAATATCATAACCATAAATCTTCGCAGCCCTTCCAGTGCCGCCTTCATTGACAACTTTCCACATGCCTTTTATAACTTTCTCAAAAACTGACCTCTTAATATTAATGCTGTGTTTCTTTGCCATTGATCCTCTTTTTCCTTCTCTTCCAGAATGAATCTCATTAGATTTCAAAAGATGAGGAGAGATCATAGTTCCTTTGTTGGCGATAAGGGCTGTATGATAGGCGATTTGAAGAGGAGTTACCAATAACGGACCCTGACCAATGGAGATAGAAATAGTCTCTCCAGGATACCAAGGGGCATTTCTGACTTTTTGCTTCCATTGAGGATTGGGAACCAATCCTTCCTTTTCACCTGGTAAGTCTACTCTTGTTTTTGTTCCAAATCCAAGCTCCTTTGCATAGCGATGGATTTCTTCGATGCCTAATTTTCTTCCTAGCTGATAAAAATATATGTTACAGGAATTTTTAATCCCGTTGTAAAGACTTACTGCCCCGTGACCTCCTTTAAACCAGCATGCGAAAGGATGACCATAAATTCTAGTCTTTCCACTACAATAATAAGAAGTTCTCTCGTTGATTGAACCCGAATCAAGAGAGGCTATAGCTATCGTTAGTTTAAATATTGAACCGGGAGCATACAAACCTCTAATCACTCGATTCTCTAACGGGAATTCAGGTCTATTGATTAAATCAAGCCACTCCTCAGGAGTAAAACGATTGATGAATTTATTGGGATCAAAGTCAGGATAACTTGCCAAGGCTAAAATTTCTCCAGTTTTGACGTCCAAAACAACTACTGCCCCTTCCTTTCCTTCTAAGAGATCTTCGGCTTTTTTCTGAAGAGCAAAATCTAATGTCAGTTTAAGGTTTTTCCCCTGTATATATTCTTTTCTTTCTATTTCTCCTTTTCTTCTTCCTAGGCTATCTACAATTTCTATTACCTGCCCATCTGTTCCCACTAAAGAACTATCATACTGCTTCTCAATTCCAGCTTTCCCGATAAGTTCACCCAGTCGCCTCTTCGAGTAAAGACTGCTCTTTATATCTTCAGGAGATAACTCTTGCAAATATCCTAAGACATGAGCTGCGAAACGACCAAAAGGATAGGATCTTTTTGGTTCCAACTGAAGAACTAATTCAGGCATCTCTAATTTTCTACTCTCAATCCGAGAGACATCTTCAAACGATAAATTGTCCTTAACAACTATAGGCTGGAAAAGAGGAAGAGATTCGTATTTTTTAATTCTTTCTATCAAGACTTCTTTTTCAAGATTCAAAAGGCGGGAAATTTTCTGATAAGACTCATCGAGATTTTTACAATTTTCTCTTATTATAGAAGCTTTAAAAGAAGCTTTGTTATCTGCCAGTATGACATCATTTCTATCTTTGATTAGACCTCTAGGATGAGGAAGGATGACTTGTCTTGTTCGGTTGGACTCAGAGAGTTTGAAATATTTTTTATAGTCAAGAATCTGGATTTTCCAAAATATTAATATCAATAAAACAAATAATACCACAACTGCAATGTGTATTTTCAGAGCTCTGCCCTGAATCAAAGATAATTCCTCATAAATATTGTTATTTTTCATTCCCGATGCTAAGAAGAAAAAATCTTAAATTGCCGTAATAATAGAAAAAGGAAACTACCAAAAATTGCATTAGATAAAGGCTGAAAAGAGCTAAGAGTTCTTCCTATCAATATCCGTTGAGAAAAAATAACCGAGGAAAGAAAAGCCCATAGAATGAATTCTATACTGAGTAAAATAAAGATAAAAAGAAGGTTACGGAAAAAAGGAGTCACATCGAGCTTCTTGGGAATGTATCCTGCAAGGAATCCCATGATTGTTTTAGAAAGACCTGCAACTCCAAATACTCCCAAGGAAAATGTGTCCTGGAGAAGGCCACAAACTGTTCCAAGACAAGCCCCAAATATCTCGCCTTTAGTCATGGCAAAATATATGACAACTAGACTAAAGAAGTTGAATAATTGGATAAGAGAGATTGAAATCTTTCTAAGGGCTGTGTATAACAAAAAAGCCAAAATAATTCCGACAAAGACTTCAATATATTTTTTCATACAAACAGTGCCTCAAAATATTTCATATGGATCAATCATAAGAACAACAACCTGATCCAAATGACGAAAATCGAAATAAGGATGAACTCTTATTGTTTGGAAAAGGTCAGTTGTGATGACTGTCGAGATGATTTCGCCGACATGTATACCGCTGGGGAAAATCCCATCAAAACCAGAAGTTATCACTGGCTCACCCTCAAAGATATCTTTAGTAGTGGCAAGAATATATTTTAAAAGACATCCTCCTTTGCCATCTCCAGTTAGAACACCTGGCTCTCTTTTTTTCTGAGAAAATACACTGATTCCACTCTCGGTGTCTGTAATTAATTGGACTTTTGACTCTTTGATGGATATCGGGCCAACAACTCTTCCAATTAAATTGCCATATTTATCAACAACAACCATATTTTTCTTGAGCCCGTCCAGAGAGCCTTTATTGATTATTACAGATTTATAAAAATTGCTGGCATCTAATCCTATGACTCGAGCAACCAAAATATTCTTATGAATCTTTGAAAGATTTTCCTTTATCTCTTTCTCATCCAAAAGATTCTTAAGAGCGTTACGGATAAGATTATTCTCTTGCCGCAGAAATAATATCT
>JAUWYH010000197.1 GCA_030615975.1 Candidatus Aminicenantota bacterium | reverse complement strand
CAAAAATAGCCAGGCGTCCTTCTGGCTTTGGTTGGCTTTCTTCCTGCGTTTCTTCTTCTTTGGCTTGTTCTTCGGGTTGCGTTTCTCTTTCTTCTTCTTCCGCTTGGGCCTGTTTTTCTTTATCTCTCTCTGTTTCTTTTTCTTGTTTTTCCTCTTCTTTATATTCTACAGTGACGACAGCGGCAAGAGGAATAGGTCCTGCTTTGTCTTTATTTTTATCGAAAGCAACTTCCTTTTGATCGAGTTGTCTTTCTGACCAGGAATTAGGGCTACTTTTTGCCAGAATTTGCGGAGAGACTCCTTCAGGTTTTTCCTCTGTCGTTTCTACAGAGCGCGCATAGGGGAAGAAAGTGGCATACCGGAATTTTTTCGTGATATCATGATATTCATATTCACTCACTACAGGCATAAAATAGTCACCTCCCAGAAGGCGCGACACTGTATCCACAACCAGATCATCTTCGAGCTGAATTCCATATTCTTTAAGGAAAGATTTAAGGCCCGGAGCATTTTGAGGATCCACCATGAAGAAGACTCTTCCTCCTTTTTGGATGTAGTTTCTTATTGTATCCAGCTCGTTTGGGAGAAGATCCTTTTCTGGACCCGGAATGACAAGAAGGGCACAATCTTTTGGGAAGGTCTCAGAAAGAGCCAAGCTGAGTTTTTTAACTTCATAGGCAAGTTTTTCCAACTCTTCCTTGGCCAGGGAATATCCTCTTTCATCTGATTCCTCGATGCTTGCTTCTCCATGCCCTTCGAGAAAGTAGATTATTTTTTTCTGTTCTCGCGAGATTTTGATGAGGGCATTGGTGATATCTTCTTCACTGGAAGAAGTGATGCGGCTTTCTTTTTCGCCGCTTTCTAAAATTGTGGTTCCGTCTTCGGAAATCTCGTATCTTTTGACAAGTCCAGGATTTTTATCGGGGTCGATGAACTCATGTTTTATTTTTTTGGAGTGATAGGCGTAGATTTTCATCAGATGTTCCATGCTGGCACGGCCGAAGTTTCCCTCCCTGAAAAAACATTTGATCTTTAAATCTTTCTTTAAGTTTTTTAGCACTTGCACGGATTGGTCAGAGAGACTGTGGAGCTTCGCTTCGGTGAAGTCAATCCTGTAATGATGATTTGCAAAGAAATAGTTGATAATCACTAATATAGCAAGAACAAGGATGACAATGAGGAACAGATTGCTGGAATAGAGAAAAGATTTTCGTTTAAAGCTCTGTTTCAGGGTTGATAGATTCAGAATGATATAGATGGCTAAGCAGGCAACTCCTAATAAGCCTAAGATAAGGGCGATTGTTGTTTTGTAAGGCCAGATTCTAAAGGATACTAGAGACATAAATATCAGCGCTAATGCTACATAATTCAGATATTTTTTGATTTTTTCCATTTTTTACCTCCACCTTCGCGATTGAATAACAGAATGTGTCAGAAACAAGCCGAAAAAGATGAAACTGATATAATAAACGATGTCGGTAGTGTCCAAAATTCCCTTGGTCATGTCATCAAAATGTTGGAAAAAGGAAAGATAATTCAGAACAGCTTTCCATATCCCTCCTGCCGAATAAGAAGCCCAGTTCAGAATCCAAAAAAGCAGAAGAGCACCAAAAGTGAGAACAGCCGAGACAATCTGATTTTCGGTGAGAGAAGAGAAAAAGATTCCTGCTGACATAAATGCTGCTCCCATCAGGAACAAGCCGAGATAGCCGCTAAGAATAGGCACAGTCTCTGGGTTTCCGTAAGCAAAAGTGAAGATAGAAAGAACCCCTGTTAGGAGAAGCATCACCACAAGGACAAAGAGAGAGGCAAAATATTTTCCCAATATGATCTGATTGATGGAAATAGGGCATGTGTAGAGGAGTTCATCCGTGTTGGCTTTCTTTTCTTCTGCAAGAAGGCGCATGGTTAAAAGCGGTATCATCAGGAGAAGGATGATGGAGATATTATGAAAAAGAGGGGAGTAGACCATCTGGTTGATGTTCATTTGCTGTTGATAATAAGGATTTCTTGCCATTTGGAGGGATTGAGAATTAAACCATAAGATGAGGCTGTAGAAGAAAAATCCTACAAGGACCAGGAAAACGGTGATGACCACATAAGCAATAGGAGAAGTGAAGTAAGTTTTTATTTCTTTCTTGCATATTGCCCATATGTTTTTCATTGCTCAACACCTCCTGAGATGACTTTGAGATAGAGGTCTTCGATATTCATGGTGAGAGGCCTCATTTCGAAAAGACCTAGATCTTTATCTACAATAAATTTCGTGATCTTTTCTCTTATGTCTATTCCTTTGGCCCATTCTAAGGTAAATCCATCATCTTCCTGGCTGACCTTATCTACTCCAGGAATTTCGCCAAGAAGAGAGACGACCTCTTCTCCTGTTTTTTTGAGCCTGATGAAAATCCCTTCCTTTTTTCGGAAAGAGGCTGTTAGTTCTTCAAGGGAGCCAGAGGCCATGAGTTGGCCTTCATTGATAATGACCACTCCATCGCATGTTTGGGTGACTTCTGCTAGGATATGGGTAGAAAGAATAATCGTTCGCTCTCCTTTTAAGGATTTTATGAGTTTCCGGATTTCTATGATTTGAGCCGGGTCAAGTCCGATGGTGGGTTCGTCAAGGATGAGAATCTGGGGATCATGAATCAGGCATTGAGCGATTCCCACTCGCTGCTTGAATCCGCGAGAGATATTCTTGATGAGTCTTCCTTTTACAGAATTAAGACCGCTTATCTCGATGGCCTTGCTTAGTGCTTCTTTTCGTCGAGAAGAAGGGATTTGTTTGATTTCTGCGACGAAATTAAGAAAGGATTTTACAGTCATTTCAGGGTAAAGAGGGACGTTTTCAGGGAGGTAGCCTGTAATTTTTTTTGCTTCGTTAGGCTGTTCGAAAACATCATACTCAGCTACAAAGGCTTTTCCATCTGTGGCAGACAGATAACCTGTTAAGATTCTCATCGTGGTTGTTTTGCCAGCTGCATTCGGCCCCAAGAGTCCCCATATTTTTCCTTTTTCCACTTTAAAATTTAAATTTTTGACTGCTACTAAATTCCCGTATTTTTTTGTGAGATGCTCAACTTCAATCATTTCTAAAACTCCTTAATATTAGAAATTAGGGTTCATCTACCATTTAGTTGTAAAGATTAATACCTTTTTTATAGAATGTCATTCCTGCGGAAGCAGGAATCCAGGACTATCCTCATATACTTTCAT
>JAUWYH010000153.1 GCA_030615975.1 Candidatus Aminicenantota bacterium | reverse complement strand
CATAATTCATAGCGATTCATGAGTCAAAAAAGAACATCGAAAGGAGATCACTCCTTTTTCCTGTAACTTTCCCACTTTTCCTTCAGATCTGGATCTTTAAGGGTTTCCATAAGATAGTTTGCATATTCTGCTCCTGTAACTCCAGTGGGTCGCCCGGTGATCACCAATTTTTTTTCATGCTGACCGCAGATGTCTAAAGCCATTTCTAAGTTTTTAGCTTTTTCTGGATACCCGATATGGTTGATAAGGAAGGCTAAAGCACGAATCATGCTGCATGGGTCTGCATATTGGGATCGACCTTCTCTGACCATCCGGGGTGCAGAGCCGTGAATGGCTTCAAACATAGCATAACGCTTTCCGATATTTGCACTTCCCGCAGTACCAACACCTCCTTGGAATTCAGCTGCTTCGTCAGTAAGGATGTCGCCGTATAGATTGGGAAGTACGATGACTCTGAACTGAGTTCTGCGCTTGGGATCAATCAGTTTTGCTGTCATGATATCAATGTACCAATCATCGCATTCAATTTCGGGATATTCTTTAGCGATTTTGTAACCGATGTCCAAGAATTTTCCATCAGATGTTTTAACAACATTGGCTTTGGTGACAATAGTCACTTTGTTGATTTTGTTTTTTTGAGCGTATTCGAAAGCCAATCGAATAATCCTTTCTGCACCCTGAGTTGTGATGACTTTAAAATCCATCGCCAAATCATCGCTGACATGGATTCCTTTGCTTCCCATGATATAAGCCCCTTCAGTGTTTTCTCGAAAAAAGATCCAATCAATTCCTTCTTTGGGAACTTTTACCGGTCTTACATTGGCAAAAAGATCTAGATAACGACGCATAGCCACATTAGCACTCTCAATATTGGGCCAGGGATCTCCTTTTCTCGGAGTTGTAGTGGGGCCTTTCAAAGTGACATGGCATTTCTTGATTTCTTCTAAAACATCATCAGGTATAGGTTTGTTGTGTTCAGCTCGATTTTCTATTGTCAATCCTTCGATGTCGCGCATCTCGATTTTTTCCGCTTTTAGTTCCTCGTCCAGGATGAATTCTAAAACTCGTCGAGCTTCTTTAGCGATGTAAGGACCAATACCATCTCCACCTATAATGCCGATGATAATAGGTTTCACTTGAGAATAATCAACCCAATCAGAAGCTTTTTTCAGCTCTTCGACTCGATTGAGCTGTTCTTCGACAACTTGGCCAAAATATTCTTTGGCTTTTTCGATAACGGCATAGTCCATCTTAAAACTCCTTAAAATCGTGTATTAAAGTATGAATTAAAAAGAATATTATAATTTTTTTAGAGGAAAATCAACTCAATCTTGATAAATTTTTGATTCATAAAATTTTTTTTGACAAACAATGGCAAACATTTTATACATTATAAGGGATAAAATTCATATCTGGAGAAAAGACAATGTTGGATTCATATTTTGATCACGAGGCAAAAAGAAAACAGCAAGGAATTCCTCCCATGCCATTATCCCCAGAAGAAACTCAAGAAGTGTGTTCTCTTCTGGAAAGACCACCAAATGGTAGGGAAGAGCTTCTTCTGAATCTATTGAAAAACCGAGTGGCTCCTGGTGTAGACCCAGCCGCGAAAGTCAAGGCAGAGTGGCTGGCCAAGGTCGCCAAAAGTGCTTCTTTGTCGCCTGTTTTATCCAGACGAGAGGCCGTGTTTCTCCTTGGAACCATGCTGGGAGGTTATAACGTTGAGCCTTTATTGGAGCTTTTAGAAGACGAAGAGCTTGCCGAAACAGCTGCTGAGGCCTTGAAGAAGACTATCCTCATCTACGGTGCTTTTGATAAAGTAGTCAACATGTCAAAGGGCAATCCTTGTGTCCGGCAGGTCCTCTTATCATGGGCGAATAGAGATTGGTTTCTTTCCAGACCTTCATTTCCAGAAAAATTTACTCTTAGAGTGTTCAAAGTGGAGGGTGAAATCAATACCGACGATTTATCTCCTGCCAAATATGCCTGGAGTAGGCCAGACATTCCCCTCCATGCACTTTCTATGGGAGAGACACGATTCCCTGAAGGGATCGAGGCCATCAAGAAGTTACGTGATCAAGGCGAACGTGTGGTTTTTGTAGGAGACGTTGTTGGCACGGGTTCATCTCGTAAATCTGCGTGCAATTCTTTGATGTGGCATATCGGTGAGGATATTCCCTATGTCCCCAACAAACGGAGAGAGGGAGTGGTCATCGGTGGCTTGATTGCTCCCATTTTTTTCAACACGGTAGAAGACTCAGGAGGGCTTCCTATTATATGCGATGTATCGGAAATAAAGAGCGGGGATAAAATCACCATCGATACAAAGTCCCAAATCATTTTGAATGAGGCGGGCGAGAGAATAACCTCGTTTAAGTTTCAACCTGCCACTATCAAGGATGAATACAGAGCTGGCGGCCGTCTCAATCTTATTATAAGCCGCTCCTTAATGGGGAAAGCACGGAAGGTGCTGGGCATGGATGAGGTAAATTTTTCCACAAAGCTTGATTGGCCTTCGCCCAGCAAAGAACAAGGCTATTCCCTGGCTCAGAAAATTGTTGGTAAAGCCTGTGGCGTTAAGGGTGTCCTGTCTGGAACCGCTTGTGAACCAAAGATGGCAACGGTTGGCTCCCAGGATACAACTGGTCCGATGACTGCAGATGAGTTGAAAGAGCTTGCCTGTATGGAATTCCAAACAGGACTTTTCATGCAATCTTTCTGCCATACAGCAGCTTACCCGAAGCTGCCGGATGTGAAGATGCATAAATCCCTTGCTCAATTCGTTACAGAGCGTAAAGGCATCTCTCTCAGACCTGGTGATGGTGTGATACATTCTTGGCTTAACCGACTCTTGATTCCTGATACTTTAGGAACAGCAGGGGACTCGCATACTCGATTTCCGATAGGCCTCAGCTTTCCAGCTGGCTCTGGGCTTGTTGCATTTGCTGGGACTCTCGGATTTATGCCTCTGGATATGCCGGAATCCGTCTTAGTCAAATTCGATGGAAATCTCAACCCTGGCATCACCCTTCGAGATGTTGTTAATTCCATTCCCTATTTTGCTATCAAGGAAGGTCTTTTAACAGTAGCAAAAAAGGATAAGAAAAATATATTCAACGGTCGAATTTTGGAGATGGAGGGGCTACCTGAGTTGACTGTTGAACAAGCTTATGAGCTCACAGATGCCACCGCAGAACGCTCTGCAGCAGCAGGAACTGTTGCACTCAGCGAGAAGAGTGTAGCAAAGTATATTGGAAGCAACATTGCCTTAATGGAAAAGATGATAAAGGAAGGTTACCAGGATGCCGAAACACTCCAAAGAAGGATTGAGTCCAACAAAGAATGGTTAGAAAATCCAGCACTTCTCAAAAGGGACAAAAACGCCGAATATGCCGCTGTTTTAGAGATAAACCTTGAGGATATAAAAGAGCCGATTGTCGCTTGTCCCAATGATCCTGATGATGTGAAACTCCTTTCAGAAGTCGATGGAGACAGAATCGATGAGATATTCATAGGCTCCTGCATGACGAATATCGGCCATTTTCGTGCTGCTGGTAAAATTTTCGATGGCGCAGGCTATCTCAATACTCGTATTTGGCTAACTCCACCCACAAAAATGGACAGGGCTCAGCTTCTTCGAGAAGGATACTATTCAGTTTATGCTAGCGTTGGTGCCCGGACTGAAATTCCGGGTTGCTCCCTCTGTATGGGGAATCAAGCTCGAGTTAAGCCAGGGGCAACGATTATTTCGACTTCTACAAGGAACTTCGATAACCGCATGGGGGATAATACCCGTGTTTACCTGGGCTCGGCAGAACTAACTGCTATAGCAGCTCTCTCTGGTAGGCTTCCCTCTCCTGATGTTTACTTTTCGATTTTCCAAGAGAAGATCATCCCAAACAAGGAAGAAATCTACCGCTACCTTCAATTTGATGAAATGGAAGACTACTCTCTTGATTACTAAAGAATAATATTCGTTATCATTTGTATTGACAAATCATGAAACGCTATGGAAGCATCTCCAATTCCGTGATATATGATTGTACTTTTAATGTCTTTTGGAATGGATGAAGCGACCTTTGAAGAAAGGCTCAGGCTATATGGTTCCAAAACACGTTGCTTTTGCCCCAGCGAGTCAAAAGCAACTCGGATCAAGGCTTCGCTCTCCTCTCCTTCGGATAGGAACCGTGCCCGCTCAGCCTTTCTCACGGTTTTTTCACCATACAGCCTTCGCCAA
>JAUWYH010000010.1 GCA_030615975.1 Candidatus Aminicenantota bacterium | reverse complement strand
TGTCCTATTATTTATTATTTTTTTTATTGGCTTTTTTTAAGAAAGGCAGTACTAAGATAAAAATAGCAATGATTCCTAAAGAGTATTCAAAAAGATTCGAAAGAAGATGAACTCCAATCCCAGAAATAATCGCAAGACGAGGTTCAAAATTCATCAGCTTAAATGTTAAAGCCCAAGCCGATGCCCATGTGCCAAACCCGGCTATTCCTTTAATAGGAAGAACAGAGGTGAGTTCTCCTCCGGTGGTTCCGAGAATTGTCTTCCAAAAGCTTAAGTTCTTGAGAGTGAAACCGTAGCTTTGAAGCAGGGAAAAGAGAAGAAAATAAACGGCGCTATATTTAGCCAAGCGAATAAAAATAGAAAGAAAAAATAGCGGCCAAAAGATTTTTCTTTTTTTGATTTGAAAAAGATGTTCTTTTGTCGATTGAATCTTTTCGACAGATATTTTGGCCCATTTTTTACTTTCGATTCTAAAGGCGTTCAGCAATAATCTATAAGCTTTTAAAAAATAGGAAAAAATTTGCGTTATTTTCCAGAGAAGGAAACAGATAATGATAAAAAAAAGCAAAGAAATCAAAAGCAACCCAGAGAAGGGGATAGGGGTGGAATCAAAGCCAACAGCAAAAATGGATATAACTAAAAAAGGACTTAGGGTGATGAAATCAAAAACTATAGCTATAACAAAAGTGGAGGTCGCTGCCTCAAAAGAAAATTTGAGCCTCTTGTTTAAAAGATAGATGTAGGAAAGAGAACCAATGCGTGCAGGGAAAAGATCAACAAAAAGATTGCGGATAAGTGTCACAAGCAGGATGTTTCCCCAATTAATATGGTGGGGATGAAGGAGCCATCTATAGCGCCCAGCCCGAAGTCCGGTTCCTGCCAATGATATAGCTATGTATACAAGAAGAGCGGGGTAGTGAATGCGGGAAAAGGTTTGTACGAGATCTCTGGTTTCAATTTGAGAAAGCAAGATCCAAATAAGGAGCGCAGATACGGCAAAGGACAGTAAAGTATAAAGAAGTTTATTTTTTGACATTCTTGTATATTAAATTGTCTCTTTGGTTGATGTCAAACTGAAAAAGAAGCAGGTAATCATTTGACTGATATAGACGAAAAAATTATAATCTTTCTCGTGGAGATTGAAAAGATAGACCTCATTATCAAGGCTGCATTGAAGGAAGATATGCCTGAAGGCGATATAACCTCTGAAAGTATTATTCCATCAGAGAAAGAGTCAGAGGCATTTATATTGGCCAAGGAGGAGGGTGTGCTTGCCGGGATTGAGGTTGCCAAGAGGGTTTTTGAGTTAATAAATCCCGAAGTGGCCTTTAAGAAAAACCTTGAGGACGGTCAGGCATTTGGCAAAGGTGAGACACTTGCCCAAATTAGAGGCCATTCGATCTCTTTACTTAAAGGAGAGAGGACATCTTTGAATTTTATCCAACGACTTTCAGGAATAGCCACAGCAACAAGGAAGTTTGTTCAGGTAGTGGCAGGAACAAAGACCAAAATTCTCGATACTAGGAAGACCACCCCAGGATTGAGAATTTTAGAAAAATATGCAGTGAGAATGGGAGGAGGGACAAATCACCGCTTCAACCTGTCGGAGATGGTGCTGATCAAAGATAACCATCTCAAGATTGCTGGGAATATCCCCCAGGCTGTGAGGAAAGCTAAAGAAAATGTAAAAGAAGGAGTTAGAATAGAGGTCGAAGTTACCGATTTAGCCGAAGTGAAAGAAGCTGTTCAAAGCGGTGCGGATATGATTATGCTGGATAACATGAAGATGGAAGAAATCAAAGAAGCTGTCGAATGGGTCAAAGGAAGGGTTCAATTGGAGGTTTCAGGAAATGTCGATTTAAGAAACGTCAAGGAGATTGCTTCTTTAGATGTCGATTTTATATCAATAGGGAGTTTGACTCATTCTTACAGATCTCTAGATATGAGTATGGAATTTTCAAGTTAGATGATTATGAATAATGAAAATAGGATAACAGCAGACGTTTTGGTCATAGGCTGTGGGATTGCTGGCTCAAGTGCCGCTTTAGAAGCCGCTAAAAGTGGATTAAGGGTGATTGTTATCACTAAAAATCTAAGACTTGAAGAATCAAATACATATTATGCCCAAGGAGGTATTGTATCGCTTGGATATGATGATCACCCTGAGCTTTTAAAGGAAGATATTATCAATACCGGAGACGGAATCAATAACCCTGAAGCTGTAGAGCTAATGGCTACTGAGGGAAAGAAGATTGTAGAGAACATCTTGATAAAGGAGCTTCGTATTCCTTTTACTATGAGTTCTCCAGATGCTTTAGACTATGCTCAAGAAGCTGGTCATTCTCGAAGACGAATCCTTCACATCAAGGATACCACAGGAAAAACAATCGAAGAAAAGTTTATCGCAGCTTTAAAAAAATATTCTAATGTGACTCTTTTGCCCGAGCATACTGCAGTTGACCTCCTGACAGTGCCTCATCATTCGAAAAATCCCACCGCTTATTATAAAGAATCGCAATGTATAGGCAGCTATGTTTTGGAGAATGAAACCCATAATGTAAAAATTATTTTTGCTCCTTATACAATTCTGGCTACAGGTGGCTGCGGTGCTCTCTATCTCTATACCTCAAACCCCCTAAGTGCTATAGGTGATGGTTATGCTATGGCTTATAAGGCAGGTGCCAGGATCGTCAACATGGAATATATTCAATTTCATCCCACCTCTCTTTTTCATCAAGATGCGGATGGTTTCTTGATTTCCGAGACAGTTAGGGGAGAGGGAGCTCGATTAAAAACGAGGAGTGGACAAACCTTTATGGAAAATTATTCTGAAAAAAAGGAATTGGCCCCTCGTGATGAGGTGACTCGGGCTATTTATGAGGAGATGACAAACACAAATTCAAGCTATGTTTATTTAGATTTAGCTTCTTATGCGAAGATTGATATAAAAAAAAGGTTTCCCAATATTCATAAGATATGTTTAAATTATGGAATAGATATCACAAAGGAACCCATTCCAGTAGTGCCAGCTGCTCATTATTGTTGTGGAGGCGTCCTAGTAAACACTTGGGGGAAGAGTTCGCTTAAAGGGCTTTATGCGGTGGGAGAAGTTGCCTGTACTGGTGTTCATGGGGCGAATCGTTTGGCTTCAACCTCTCTTTTGGAAGGACTGATTTGGGGAACAAGGGCCTCCCAGCATATAATTTCGCATTTCAACCCAAACCTGCCTTATAAGCATTCCGACATTCATGATTGGTATTATCCTAAAGAGGAAGAAGAGATTGACCCTGCTTTAATCAATCAAGACTGGGTATTCATTCGATCGACATTGTGGAATTATACAGGAATCATCCGCACACAAAAGAGATTGGAAAGGGCAAGAGCCGACTTAGATTATCTCCGACACAGGATCGAAAGGTTTTACAAAGAAGCTAGGATGGATGCTAAGGTTGTGGGATTAAAGCATGGAATTCAGGTCGCTCAGTTGATAACTCATGCAGCCATAAGTAATCCAGTCAGTTTAGGAGCTCATTATATAGAAGCAAGTGAGAAAAGCTAGAAAGGCTAAAAAGCAGAAATGAAGAAATTTCACTCCCAGCAATTCTCTTAAAAAGACACATTCACTTCCTTTTAAATGAAATTTTTTAGACGACTCATCCCCATAGACCCAAGCTTTTTGAGAAAAAAATGGGAGAACGCCAGACAATATCGATTTATTGACTTTTTCTTATAGAGTAATAAAATAACTTGTTCTATAATAATAAAATAAAGTGACTGCAGCTGGAGAAAACCATGTCAGGCAGTGAAAAAATAAAGGAAACTTTGAACCTTCCTAAGACATCCTTTTCGATGAAAGCAATGCTTCCTCAAAGAGAACCTGAACTCCTGAAAAAATGGGAGAATATTAATCTCTACCAGAAAATTCAAGAAAAAAGAGAAAATTCTCCTGTATTTGTTCTTCATGATGGCCCCCCATATGCTAACGGAAATATTCATTTGGGAACAGCTCTGAACAAAATTTTAAAAGATTTTATTGTTAAAACAAAAACGATGCAGGGCTATAAGTCTCCATATTTACCTGGATGGGATTGCCATGGTCTTCCGATTGAAATCAAGGTCGATCAATTCTTGGGAAAGAGGAAAAAGAAACTATCTCTCATAGAAATCCGTGAAGAATGCAAAAAATACGCCCTTAAATATGTCAATATCCAGAGAGACCAGTTTAAAAGGTTGGGAGTATTCGGTGAATGGGAAGATCCTTATTTAACCATGAACTCTGAGTATGAAGGAGAGGTGCTGCGCCATCTCGCCTCTTTTTTTGCTTCTGGAAATGTCTACAAAGGGAAAAGGCCTGTCCACTGGTGTCCACACTGCCGCACGGCTCTTGCTGAGGCTGAGATTGAGTATAAAGACCGAATGTCTCCTTCGATCTATGTTATATTTCCTGTTGTCTCAGATCTTACCCAAAAATTTCCTGTTTTAAAAAACAAAAAGGTATTTGTCCTGATCTGGACGACAACTCCTTGGACTTTGCCTGCAAACCTGGCTATAGCTTTTCATCCCAACTATGAATACGCCGCTTTCTTAATAAATGGAGAGGTTTATATTGCCGCCAAAAGGTTGGTTCCTGTTATCGCAGAGGAGTTGGGCTCTAAAGAAACCAAAGTTTTGGCCACTTTCCTCGGAAAGGATATGGAAGGTTTAAAAGCTCACCATCCATTTATCAATAGAGAGTCCGTTTTTGTCCTGGCCGATTATGTCACGCTTGACCAGGGAACAGGCTGTGTCCATACAGCTCCAGGTCACGGCTACGAGGATTATCTGACAGGTCTCGAGTACAAACTTGACATCTATACTCCTGTTGATAGCGAGGGCAAGTTTATCCCCCAAGTCGAAAAATATGGAGAAATGAATGTCTTTGAAGCAAATAAATTGATTACGGAAGACATGAAGAAAGACGGGACTCTTTTGAAAGAAGAAGAGATTATTCATTCCTATCCCCATTGCTGGCGGTGTAAGAATCCTGTGATTTTTCGAGCAACAGCCCAGTGGTTTATTTCTATGGACAAAAATGATTTAAGGAAGAAAGCTCTTGAGGAAATAAAGAATGTCGGCTGGATTCCTTCTTGGGGAGAGGAAAGAATTGCCAACATGGTGGAAGCACGACCTGACTGGTGTATTTCTCGACAGCGTTCATGGGGAGTCCCAATTCCTGCATTCTACTGTCATGATTGTGGTCAGATTCTCTATGGAGAAGAAATAACTCTCAGGGTTGCTGATATATTTTCCAAAGAAGGCTCCAACGCTTGGTATACAAAAAAAATAGAAGAACTTCTGCCTCCTGGCGCCAAGTGTTCCCAATGTGGCTCAAAGAAATTCAACAAGGAAAACAACATCCTTGATGTTTGGTTTGAATCTGGTGCAAGCCATAATATCTTGGGAAAACGAAGCGATCTTCCCTGGCCTTCTGATCTTTATGTGGAAGGTCATGACCAGTACAGAGGATGGTTTAACAGCTCCCTCTTGATAGGGGTAGCCAACAAGAATGCTTCTCCTTATAAGGGCGTCATAACCCATGGTTTTGTTCTCGATGAGCAGGGAAAAGGAATGTCTAAATCTTTAGGAAATTTTATCGAGCCTGAGGAAATCATTTCTCAAAATGGAGCCGAAATCTTGAGACTTTGGGTGGCTATGCTCAACTATAAAGAAGATGCCCGTTTTGGCAATAAGATTCTGCAAAGACTTATCGAAGCTTACCGCAAAATTAGGAACACTTGGAGATTCCTTCTGGGAAATATTTATGACTTTGCTCCTGATGAAGAGATTGTGTCGCCTTCGGATATGAAACTTATGGACAGATGGATACTGGAGAAGGGATACGAGTTAGGGAGAAAAGTCCTTAAAGCCTATGAAAATTATGAATATCATGTTATTTTCCACGCTATTTACAACTTCTTTACTGTAGAGTTGAGTGCTTTTTACCTGGATGTGCTCAAAGATAGACTCTATTGTTCTGGGAAGATATCTCTGCTTCGCAAGTCAGCTCAAACAGCTATTTTTCAACTGCTTAAGTCGACACTCTTGTTAATGGCCCCGATTTTGCCCTTCACCACAGAAGAGGCTTGGGAAGTCATGCCCCAGTTCAAGGGAAAAGAGGAATCCATCCATCTAGAACTCTTCCCTTCTTTTAAGGAGAAATGGCTCGAGCCTGATCTTTTCAATCAATGGAAAAGTTTAATTTCCGTTAGAGATGAAGTATTGAAAAAACTGGAGAAAGCCAGAGAAGAAAAATTTATAGGAAATTCCTTAGAAGCCTCGATAACTCTGAGAGTTCCTTCTTCAAAAGAGAAGCTATTAAAAAAATACGAAAAAGAGCTTCCTTCCCTTTTTATTGTCTCTGCTGTCACTATCGCCACATCGTCAGATGAAGAGTTGGAAGTTAAAGTCGCAAAAGCCCCGGGTGAAAAATGCCAGAGATGCTGGAATTTTTCCCCTTATGTTGGAAAAAGCTCTCAATACCCCCATTTCTGCAAGAGATGTGAGGAAGTTGTCAGAGATATGCATTCATGAAAACAAGATTCTTCTTTTTTTTGTTTATCCTATTGATGTTTATTCTTGACCAGGTTAGTAAAATTTTCATAGTTCGAAATTTACCCCTTTCAAGCAGCCTAAACATCATCCCTGGCTTTTTTAACCTGACTCATATCCATAACCGGGGGGCCATATTCGGTTTTCTTTCCCAATCTGGAAGCCAGCTCGTACATTATCTCCTGATGTTTGCCTCTTTAGTCGCATTGAGCTTGGTCGTATACTACTTTTTTAAGACTCCTCCTGAAGAAAAATTTTTAAAAATATCGCTTTCTCTGATACTCGCTGGTGCTCTGGGTAATTTAATAGATAGAATCTTCAGGGGATATGTGATTGATTTCTTGGATTTCTACGTTAAAAAATGGCACTGGCCCTCCTTTAATGTAGCTGATGCCAGCGTGAGTATTGGTGCTGTGTTTCTCATCTTTATTTTATTTTTTAAAAGAAGTTCAAAATGTTCCCCATCCTCTTGAAAATTGGTCCTATAACTATTCATACCTATGGTTTTATGATGGCCTTAGGGGTGGGTTTCGGATTCTGGTTTCTTTTTATTCAAGCAAAAAAACAGTCGCTACATGCTTCTCGACTCATCGATATGGCATTTTACACGATCATCATTTCCTTGATTGGTGCTAAAATCATCCTTTTTATCGGTAATTTTTCTTATTATATCCAATATCCTGGAGAGCTTTTCTCTTTAGCCCGTTCTGGGGGGGTCTTCCAAGGGGGTCTTGCCTTTGGAATTCTTTTTGCTCTCTGGTATTTCCGTAAACAACATATTCCAACTTGGAAAGCGGCTGATATCATGGGACCGGCTTTAGCTCTGGGGCATGCTTTTGGCCGCATAGGCTGTTTTAGCGCAGGATGTTGCTATGGCCGTGAGTGCGCTGAGCCTTGGGGAGTAACTTTTCAAAGTGAATATGCCCATAACTTAACAGGAATTCCACTCAAAACTCTTCTCCATCCGACTCAGCTCTATGAGGCTGCTTTGAATTTCTTAAATTTCTTTGTTTTATTCTTTATTCTTAAGAAAAAAAAGTTTGATGGGCAGGTTTTTTCCTTTTATATCATAAATTACTCAATAATAAGGTATTTTGTTGAATTTTACCGCGGGGATCATCCTTCGAAAGCCTTCCTGATTAAGAACGCATCTCCTTATCTTAGCCTTTCTTTTCCCCAGTTCTTCTGTATTCTGGGAGTTATCGCGGGAATAATTTTGTATCTTATTCTAAAAAAAAGAAAACGTGCCTAAGAAAGAAATTCTTATTACCCATTCATCCGGAGTAAACCAAAGGCTGGATATCTTCTTATCAGAGAAAATCAAAGATTTGAGCCGCTCGCAGATTAAAAAGTTGGTTGAAGAAGATAGCATTAAGATCAACGGCCAAACCCGAAAACCTAGTTATAAACTAAAGGTCGGAGATAGAGTCAGAATAGAGTATGATCTTCCGCGGCATCAAAAGATTAAACCAGAAAACATACCCATCGATATTCTTTACAAAGATGAGCATATAGCCGTTATCCATAAGCCTTCAGGAATGGTCGTCCATCCTGGAGCAGGAGTAAGGGGAGAAACTCTTGTGAATGCTTTACTTCACCATTTTCCTGATATTAGCGAAATCGGCCCTGAAGAAAGACCAGGCATTGTCCATCGTCTGGATAAGGAAACATCGGGAGTGATGGTTGTTGCCAGAAGTTTAAAAGCTTATCGCGGTCTTCAGCGCCAGTTTAAGCAGAAGGAGGTGGAGAAGCAATATATTGGACTGGTCTGGGGCAGAATGGCCCAGAAAAAAGGGGAGATTACCTGGTCTGTCGGTCGTCATCCAAAACATGGAGAGAGAATTTCAATCAAGACAAAAAAACCACGCTCGGCAGAGACTCGCTACTCTGTCCTTAGAGAATATGAAGAATCCACACTTCTTGAACTACAGCCCATCACAGGAAGAACTCATCAAATAAGAGTCCACATGGCTGCTGCTGGCCATCCTATAATTGGTGATAACCGCTATGGCCGCCGTAAAGGGAAAATTCGCTCTCCACGCCTTTTTCTTCATGCTTGTAGTCTAAAATTTATGCATCCTGAAACAAAAGAGAAAGTGGAATTCTCCTCTCCTTTGCCTCAAGATTTAGAAAATATCTTGGATAAGCAAATTAACCTGTTGGGATAAATTTTGTCTTGAGCAGAAGGGAAATTTTGTTGTATTATATCTGTTGCTAATTACCAATAAATATTGGATTTTCGAATATTATAAAAACAAATTTAGGATTTATTAGGGAGGATTCAAGATGAAAGATTACACTGCGGATAAAATCAGGAATATTGCCATTGTAGGACATGGCTCCTCTGGAAAAACTTCTCTGACCTCTTCTTTTCTTTATAATGCTGGCATAACCTCAAGATTGGGTAAAGTCGAAAAGGGAAACACAATAACCGATTATGACCCAGAAGAAATCGAAAGGAAAATTTCTATCAATTCAGCGCTTTGTCATTTAGAATGGAACGGCTCTAAGATCAATGTTATTGATAGCCCTGGCTATACGAATTTTCTTTGGGATACAAGGGCTTGCTTGAGGGCTGTGGATGGAGGTGCTGTTGTGATTTGCGGCGTGGCAGGAGTTGAAGTCGGAACAGAGAAAGTATGGGAGATGCTTAAGGAGTTTAAGCTCCCTCGAATCATTATCATCAATAAACTCGATAGAGAAAATTCTGATTATACGCGAACATTGAATTCCATCCGCCAATTTTTCGGACGCCAAGCCGTTCCTGTTCAGCTTCCCATAGGAAAAGAGAAAAATTTTTCAGGAGTTGTGGATTTAATAAAAAAGAAGGCTTTTCTTTTCGAGAAAAATGAAAGAGGAAAGTTCAAGGAAGAAGATATCCCCTCAGATTTAAAGGCTGAATTCGAAAAAAAGGTTGAAGAGCTTACAGAGATGGTGGCAGAAAATGATGAGCAGTTAATGGAGCAGTACTTTGAAAAAGGAGAGCTTTCTTATGAAGAATTGAAAGAAGGTCTTAAGAAAAGCACTCTTAATCGCCAATTATTTCCCATCTTTGTCTCTTCAGCTGAATTGAATATCGGAGCCCAGTCTATCCTTGATGGAATCAAGGATTTCTTACCTTCTCCTATTGAAAGAGGAGAAATTGATGGGAAAGTAAAAGAAAAAGAAGCGAAAATTGAGCCTTCTCTGGAAAGACCATTCTCTGCTTTAGTATTCAAGACGATTTCTGACCCTTACACGGGGAGAATTTCTCTGATGAGAATATTTTCTGGGAAAGTTGGCCCTGATTCAACCGTAGCAAACACCAACAGAAATATGGATGAGAAATTGAGTGGATTGTTTTTCCTTCAGGGGAAAGAACAGATCCCAGCAGGGCAGGCGAAAGCAGGTGATCTTGTTGCCACAGCAAAGCTGAAAGCAACTTATACAGGTGATACTTTGTGTGCCAAAGGGAGTTATATAGAATTTTTGCCTATCAAATTTCCTGAACCTTCTATTTCTTTTGCCATCATACCAAAGACTCGGGCTGATGAAGATCGAATTTCCCAAGCCACTCACCGCATCTCAGAAGAAGACCCAACGGTAAGAATAGAAAGGGATCCTGAAACCAACGAGCTGATTATCTCCGGAAATGGGCAGCTTCATGTAGAGATCATCACCGATCGCTTAAAGAAAAGATACAATGTGGATGTTATTCTCAAACCTCCTAAAATTCCTTATAAAGAGACAATCAAAGGAAAGTCTGATGTTCAGGGTAAATATAAAAAACAAACCGGAGGACGCGGTCAATATGGAGATGTCAAGATAAAAATGGAGCCTCTTTCAAGAGGCAAGGATTTTGAATTCGAAGATAAAATATTTGGCGGCGCCATACCTAAAAATTTCATCCCTTCCATAGAGAAAGGAATTCAAGAAGCGCGGAAAAAAGGAGTGAAGGCTGGGTATCCGACTGTAAATTTTAAAGTCACTCTTTATGATGGCTCTTTCCATGATGTTGACTCCTCTGATATTGCTTTCAAAATTGCAGCCTCCATGGCCTTTAAAAAAGGAATGAAAGAGGCAAAACCAACAATCCTCGAACCGATAATGAATGTCGAGATTTATACACCTGAAGTCTACATGGGAGATATCATGGGCAACCTCAACGGGAGAAGAGGGAAGGTGCAGGGAATGGAGCAGAAAGGGAATCTGCGCATCATAAAAGCTCAGGTTCCCATGGCTGAAATGCTGGATTTTGAACCATCTCTTACCTCCATCACAGGAGGAAGAGGTTCCTTTCTTCTGGAATTTTCTCACTATGAAGATGTTCCAAACCACCTCCAGCAGAAAATCACCGATGAAGCCATTAAAGAAGGCCGGATTAAATCTTAGGCTTTGTCCCAAAGTGACGGGATGAAGTTAACAATCACCTTAAGGTACAGGGAAATGTCTCCGCTCTAGTTCAGATTTTTCACGCCATTCCCTCACCGCCCTTCTCGGCGCCTGCGGAACTCCGCATGACCATATTCCCTCGTAACTATAAATCTAGGCCCTATGGAGGCTTTGTTGATTGAGTCGTCTCGTGCTCAGACATCCTCGGCGTCCGACTGCGTCGGATTCCCTCGAAGAACGGTTCAGGAAGGCTAAATCTTCAATGCCGCTCCGACATTTCCCTGCACCTTTTATTCCTAATTTATATCCCGTCACTTTGGGACAAAGTCAAAAATTAATACCTTTTTTACAGAATGCTATTCCTGTTTCACAGAATGTCATTCCTGCTTACGCAGGAATGACAAAAAGGATCAGGATGACAAACATATTTCTGGATTCCCGCTACCTGCTTTCGCAGGCACAGGCTTCGCGGGAATGACAAAAAGGGGCGTGAATGACAGCTTAATTAAATGTTTCTTATATTATTTTGCAACTTTTTGGGAAATGATCCTTAAATAATCCCTCCTAATCTAAACTATTTATTCCGGGCTTTTAATTGTGATTTCCTCATAAGAAGAAATATACAATACGGGATTTTCCATCCTAAATTCCTCCACAAATATGGAGCTATTGACTATTCCATCCATATCTTTTCCCACAGGGAGACCTAAATAATTAAGCAGGGTAGGGGCGATATCGATGAGGTTCATTCCCTCTATGTTCTTTCCTCTAACAATCTCTTTTCCGTAGAATAAGATCACTCCTTCAGGAGCATGCTCATGGTAGGCAGAGACTTCGGTATGTCCTAAGATCCATTCGACAATTCTTTTCCAAAGGGGTAGGGCTTCTATTCCATGAGGAGAATAAATAACTAAAACATCGTCCTCCTTGAGTGAGGCTAGATACTTGCCGATGATTTGGTCGTAAAACTGATAATATTTTTCAATAATAGAGCTGTACTTGATTATATCTTCTTGATCAATATTGCCGAATAAATCTGGATAGTTGTATTTATAAAAATAAGTCTCCACAGTGTTTAATCCGCTCAAAAGAAAATAGATAAGTTGAGGCTGAGTGGCACTTTTCTCCTGGCTGACTTTCTCTTTGTATTCAAAATCGCGATAGAAAGCTTGCTTGACTATATTGAAAATATCGCTTGGTTCATACTTCAATTCTTTGAAGTAGAGATCAAAAAGCTTATCCGCTTTTTGGGATGGTTTTGTGATTTGAAGTCCGTAGGGCCAATCTCTTTTGATGAAAGGAATCTTGTTACCTTCAAGAATTTTCCATATATCCTTTGTTGAAGCTGGGATATTATTGGGGGCTATTCGAAGCAGGTCTGTCCTTGTTAATTGCCAGAAAAGGATAAAACGTGGGGTAATTTCTATTGTCTTCGAAGCATTCAGGATGTGATATTTATACAGAGAAATCTGGCGATGTTTAGCCGGAAGTTTCCCTGTGTTGAAAGAATTGTTGAGGATAAGAGGTTCATTGGGAGAGAAGTTCTCCAACTTTCCCCAACTTCCGTTTTCCATAATCCAGGAGAAATTCGGGAGTTTTCCGTCATCAATGAGAGGAATCAAAAAGTCGAAACTCAAACCTTCAAGACCAATAATTGTGATTTTTTTATCGATTTTTTTTGCCTGGATGCTGGCCACTTTTACAGGTTTTAGATGAACAGGATAAAGGTATCTTTGATTGACAACATAAATTATGGATGCTAGGAGGAGGGGAAAATAAATCCAGTAGAAAAGAACATTTTTTTTGTAGCGGTTGGAGCTGTAGAAGGTGATGAGTCCAAGAATGGCAATGACAAGAAGGATTGTTGACTGGGTGTTGAGGATTTTTTGGATTTCAAGATCAAAAAAAGAAAGAAAGTAGCTTTGATTTGCCTTGAAAATCAAAATAAAAAGAAAAATGATTAAAGAGGAGCTGATCGATAGAAAAGAGGGAGAGATGATAAGGATTTTAAATTTTCTTCCTGAAAAAAATTGAATGATGAAAAAAAGGATAAAGCTAAGAAAGCTAAAAAAAAGTCCATAAGTAATGAATAAGAAGAGAACAAGCTGAAAGAAGAAAACAAGATCAAAACGGAGATTGATATTCAAATCGGAGATAAGAAGAGAGAGAAGACAGCAGAAAAAAATGCCGCTGATAAGAGAATTGATCAAAACCTTCAGGAATTTCATCAAGGAAAAATTATCACTATTTTATTCATTGGTCAAATGTAGGGCGTCGAATGTAGGGCCCGCTCCCCGAGCGGGCCATTTAAAAAAAATGAAGGGTTCATTCCCCGAACTAAAAAACAGAAAAAGTTTTTGGAGAAATATCCATGTCAAGGTCTGACCCCAGAGTTGATAGTTGACCGATGAGGCGGAATTAAATAAGATAATTATAGATGAAAATTCCCGTCATTGCTTTGATGACAGATTTTGGAGAAGAAGATTTTTTCGTTGCTTCCCTGAAAGGCACCATTCTGAAAATAAACCCTTTAGCCCGAATTGTTGATATCACACACAGCATTCGCTCTTTTGATATAACAAGCGCAAGTTTTATTCTTTTTTCTTGTTATAAATATTTTCCAGAAAAAACAATTTTTTTAGTTGTAGTTGATCCAGGGGTTGGATCTTCTCGCAGAATCCTTTTGGTTGAGACAAAAAAATATTTTTTCATTGCTCCTGATAATGATGTATTGGCTCTGGTGCTGGAAGAAGAGGAAATTCATCAAATAAGAGAAATTGCCAATGAGATGTTTTTTCTTCCTGAGAGGAGTAAGACTTTTGAGGGGCGAGATAAAATGGCTCCTGTTGCCGCTTCACTATCCAAAGGCATTTCATGCAAAGAGTTTGGTCCTAAAGTCACTGAGTTCAGAAAATCTAAGTTGAAAAAGCCGAAAATGAAAAATGATAAAATAATCGGTTTTATTTTATATGCTGATAAATTCGGAAATCTCATCACCAACATCCCTGCCGCGATAGTAAATACGCTTCAAGAGAGAAATATAAAAAAAAGGTTACACCTTCTGGTAAAGAGAGAAGAAATTTCTTGTTTTAAAGAGAATTATTCTTCTGTAAGAAAAGGAGAACTTCTTTTTTTAGTAGGCAGTTTAGGCTTGATAGAAATAGCGGCAAGAGAGGATTCGGCCGCTGAGAAATTGAAGGCAAATGCAGGCGATGAGGTGAAGATTATCGTAAGGCGCAAAGCGTAAACAGTAATAGGAGAAAAATGTAGGGCCAGATCCCCGATCGGGCCTTATAAATAAAAATGTATGGACCGTTCCCCGAACGGGCTTGTGCTTTAAATTTTGTACGATTTCAGCCAGTATGGCTGAATATAAACAGGAGAGAGAATCCAGTATAGGCCGAATTAGCGAGATTTTGTATGGAATATCTTGAAGGGACAATCGATCAGATCATCTATTATAGTCCTGATACAGGCTATACAGTCTGCCGTTTTACGCTTGAGACGGGGGAGACTTTTACTGTAGTCGGATCGTTTCCGCCCCTTTCTGCTGGAGAGGTGCTGAGAATAACCGGGAAATGGGAAATAAACCCTAAATTTGGCAAGCAATTCAAGGTAGAAAATTTTATCCCCATCCTACCTTCGTCCGTTAAAGGAGTTGAAAAATTTCTCTCTTCTGGACTGATCAAAGGCATAGGACCTGTATTGGCAAAAAGGATTATTAAAAAATTTGGAATGCAGACCATAGATATACTTTCCAAAAAGCCAGAGAAATTGGAAGAAGTGGAAGGTATAGGGCGCCTCAAACTGAAGGAGATAAAAAAATCTTGGACAGAGCATCAAAACATAAGTGATCTTATCATATTTCTCCAGGAGCATAATATTTCCACGAATTTGGCTATTAAGATCTATCGCCAGTATGGAGATAACTCATACCGCATATTGAAAACAAATCCTTACCAAGCGTGCCATGATATCTGGGGAATTGGCTTTAAAACAGCTGACCAGATGGCTTTAAAATTAGGAATGAGCCCCTCCTCTCCTGAAAGAATAAAAGCTTTTATACGCTACCTCCTGGAAAAAGATATTGAGCAAGGGCATGTTTTTTCTTTCCAGAAAGATATAGAAATAAACTGTAAAGAGGAACTGGAAGTGGATGAGGAAAAGATAAAAGAAGCTTTGGATAGCCTTATTAAACAAAAACTCATCATTGCTGAAGAGGTTGGTACAAATACGGCTATTTATCTCCCTTTTTTCTATAACGCTCAAGAAGAAGTTGTCCGCTTCATTCATGAGTTAGCTTCTTTCCCTTTATTGACTCCTTCATTTGATGTGGACGAGGGGATCACTGCTGTTGAGGAGGAATTATCTATCAAATTCTCTGCCAAACAAAAACTTGCGATAAAAGAGAGCTTGCTAAAAAAGATATTGGTCATTACAGGAGGGCCTGGAACAGGCAAAACAACCATTATTAAAGCTGTAGTTGATATTTTTTTTGAATGGGGAAAAAAAGTTCTCTTGGCAGCTCCTACTGGAAGAGCAGCTAAAAGGCTGAATGAGGCCACTCAGAAAGAGGCAAAGACAATTCATCGGACATTAGAATATAACCCGAAAATGGGAAGTTTCAGACGGAATGAGAACCGTCCTCTCAGCGGGGATGCTTTAATCATTGATGAGTTTTCTATGGTGGATTTGCCTCTTATGTACGCCCTATTAAAAGCTGTTCCACCCTGGATGCGTCTCATTCTGGTCGGCGATAAAGATCAGCTCCCTTCGGTAGGACCAGGAAATCTCCTTCGAGATATCATCGAATCACAGAAAGTGGAAGTGGTCAAACTTGATGAGATCTTTCGCCAGGAAAAAGATAGTCTTATAGTCGTAAATGCTCATCGGGTCAATCAAGGAATGTCATTGATCTATCCTCCAAAGGATAAGAAAGATTCTGATTTCTATTTTATACATCAAGAGGACGAACAAAAAGTTTTTAATACTATTATGAGTCTTTGTTATTTTCGGATTCCAAAAAAATTCAACCTCCCGCCTCTTTCCCCTGAAATCCAGGTTATAAGCCCGATGTACAGAGGGCTTATTGGAGTCGATAACCTCAACTTGGAATTGCAGAAAAGACTCAATCGTTATGGAAAAGGACTTAAATTTGGAACTCGGGAAATCAGAGTCCATGATAAAGTTATGCAGATCAGGAACAATTATGAAAAAGATATCTTTAACGGAGATATCGGGATTGTTGTCCATATTGACAAACCTGCTTATCGAATAGCTGTAGATTTTGATGGGAGAGTTATTTTCTACGAAAAGGAAGAGGTGAATGAACTCACTCTTGCTTATGCAGTCTCTGTTCATAAATCGCAGGGCAATGAATTTCAAGCCGTGGTTATGCCTCTTTTGACACAACATTTCATCATGCTTCAGAGAAACTTATTTTACACAGCTTTGACCCGGGCTAAAAAATTAAGTGTTATTGTTGGTTCCTACAAGGCTCTCCATATTGCAATAAAAACCGACAAACCCGTTAAGAGAAATTGTCTTGTGAGAGAAAAACTTATTAGAATACAGTAAATAGTAAAGAATAAAATGTAGGGCACGGTGCCCTTATCGGGGCTTTTTATTTGTATTGAGCCGTTCGTGGAACGGCCCCTACATTTTATTTGTAATGACCCGGATAGGCATTGGGCCCTACATAAGCTAAAACGTAAGGCGTGAAATGTAAAACTGAAAATGTGGGACGTAAG